>JALORM010000160.1 GCA_025458985.1 Paracoccaceae bacterium
GCCGTAGATGTTGACCACCCGCGCTGCGGGAAAGCAGGAGAAGACGCGCGCCAGGACCTCGGCCGGCATCGGCTCGCCGGCAAACAGCACCGCGCGGACTGCGGGGAAGGTCCGGCCTCCGGCCGCCGCCGTCAGCAGCGCAAGCGCAGACGGGGCGGTATGGACGAAGGTCACGCCCTCTGCCTCGACCAGGCGTGCGAGTGCCTCGCCGTTCTGCGCGGTTGCGCCATCGGCCAGCGCGATCCCGGCGCCGGCATGAAGCGCAGCGAAGATGTCGAGAAACGACAGATCGAAGGCCAGCGGCGCGTGGCTCAGCACGACATCGTCGGGCGACAGCGCGAACTCGTCGCGGACCCACCGGGCGCCCGAGGTGTGCAGGATCGCGGCCAGCGCGTCAGCCCCGGCCGCGGGGACGGGGTCAGCCCCGACGGCCATCAGCGGGATCAGCGGGGTGGCGGTCTGCTGGCCCCAGCCCGAAAGCCGCCGGGCGGCCCCGTCGTCGACCAGGACCGCGGCCGGCCCGAGCCCGTCGAGGATCGACAGGATCCGGCCATCGGGGTGCGCCGGGTCGAGCGGTGCATAGGGCCGCCCCGACAACAGGACGGCAAGGATGCCGGCGATGGCCTCGGGCCGCTTCGCGGCACACAGGGCGACCGGCCCGGGACCGGACGCTGCAAGCCGCGCGGCAAGGGACCGTGCACGCGCGGCGATGCGGGCGAAGTCCCACGCCGCTTCGGTGTCGGCGATGCGTCCCGCGGGCCGAGCATCAAGACGGGCGAGCAGGTCCGCGGCAAGGGCCGCGACCGGAAGGCGGTGCTGCGCGAAGGCGTCGGCGTTCATCGCATCCCCCCTAGAGGCCAAGCATCGCGGCGATGCGACCGCGCTGGATTTCGGATGTGCCGGAGTAGATCAGCCCGCCCACGGCATTGCGCAGGCCCGCCTCGATCCCGGTCTCGGCCATGTAGCCGGCGCCGCCATGCAGCGTGATCGCATCGAGCGAGTTGGCGACATTGGCCTCGGAGATGGCCAGCTTGGCCGCCGCAATCTCGAGCGAGGCCTTGCGGCCGTTCTGCATCGCCTGGGCCGCCCGGGCCAGCCAGTTGGCCGCGCCTTCGACGCGCATGTGCATGTCGGCAATCCGGTGCGAAACGCCCTGGTTGCGGCCGATGGCCTGCCCGAACTGCTTGCGGGTCCGCGCATGGTCGATGGTGCGCTTCAGCTGGGTCCGCATCTCGCCCACCTGGACGGCGAAGACGCAGAGGATTTCCCACTTCATCACGTAGTCGAGGATCGAAAAGCCCTGACCCTCGGCCCCGATCCTCGCAGAGGCCGGCACCCGCACCCCGTCGAGGTGCAGGTCTGCCATCGGCGCGGTCCTGAGCCCCAGCTTCGACCGTGGCTGGCCCACGGTGAAGCCCGGCAGGCGCCGGTCCACCGCGAACGCGCTGAAGCCCGACAGCGCGCCCTTGTCCGGATCGGTCCGGGCGTAGACCACGCAGATGTCGGCGATGGGAGCGTTCGAGATGAAGCACTTCTCGCCCGTCAGGATGTAGTCCTGCCCGTCACGCTCGGCCCGCATCCGCATCGAGAAGGCATCCGACCCGCTGTCGGGTTCGGTGATCGCATGGGCGCCGACCACCCTGCCCGTGGCAAGGTCGCCCAGCAGCCGGTCCTTCAACGCGTCCGAGCCGAAGCGGGCGACGGGGACGCAGGTGCTGCAGAGGTGCGAGGCGAGGGTGAAGCCAAGGCCCCCGTCGGCCGAGATCCGGCCGAAGTGCTCCATCACCGCCACGGCTTCGGTGGGGGAAAGCTCAAGCCCGCCATGGTCCTCGGGCACCGTCAGCCCGGTCAGGCCGGTGTCGCAGACCGCCCGCCAGCGCGCCGGGTCGAGCCGCCCGTGCCGGTCGTCGTCGAGCCAGCCGTCGTTCAGCTTGCCCTGCCAGCGGTCGAGTCCCTGGCAGAGCTCGTCCACCAGGTCCTGGCGCAGGCCGGGCCTGTCCCCGGAAATCCGGTTGCCGTCGAATGACATGCCTGCCCTCTCAGTCTGCCGTGGCGAAGATGATGCTGCTGTTGATCCCGCCGAAACCCAGCGAGTTGCTCATGGCGTATCGCGCTGCGACGCGCCGCGGGCCGGCATTGCCCGGCATCGGGAACCCTGTGTCGATCGGGTCGCCCGTCGTGGCCATGGCGGGCACCAGCCCCTCGCGCAGGACGAGGACGGTGATCAGAGCCTCGATGGCGCCGGCGCTGCCCAGAAGATGGCCGGTCGCGCCCTTGGTCGAGCTGATGACCGGCCGCCGTTCGGGATCGCGGAACACCTCGGCTAGCGCCTCGGCCTCGACCTTGTCGTTCACCGGCGTTCCGGTCCCGTGGCAGTTGACGTAGCCGATGGCCTCGGGGTCGAGCCCGGCCCGGTCGAGCGCCTCGCGCATGGCGCGGGCAAGCCCGTCGGGATTTGGGTGGGTGATGTGGTGCGCATCGAGGCTGAGGCCGATGTCCACTATCCGGCCCAGAACCTGCGCGCCGCGCGCCCGGGCGTGATCCTCGGCCTCGAGCACCAGCATCGCGGCACCGTCGCCGATCACCATCCCGCGGCGGTCGGCCGAGAACGGACGGCACGAGTCGCGATCCATCGCCCGCAGCGCGTTGAAGCCCGCGAAGTCGGCCGGACGCATCCGGTCGCTGCCGCCCGCGACCATCACCTGCGCGTCTCCGTGCCGAATGCGCGACAGGGCGAAGCCGATGGCCACCGACGAACTGGCACAGGCGCATGAGAAGCTGGCGACGGGTCCGTTCAGGCCGAAGCTGCGCGCGAGGATCGCCGACGCCGCACCGGGCAACACCGTGTCGCCGAAGTCCTCGGCCGTGCCGTCCTCATCATCCACGGCATCCTGGAAGCGATCCATCAGGCCCCCGCTGGTCGTCGCGAGGGAACAGCCGCAGCCGGCGCGTGACGCGCGGCCAAGGCCGGCCGAGGCCAGAGCCTCGGCGGCGGCAAGCAACCCGTGCCCGGCGCAGTCGGCCTCGATCTCGGACACCGGGGCGGCGCCGGTCTGGGCCAGCCGCCCGGCAAGCCGCTTGCGGACGCCTGCGGGTTCGACCGCGTAGGCCCGTCCCGCCCGGAAGGCAGAGGTATCCATGTGCCGCGGCACGCCCGGCAACCCGCCGCCGGGCAGCAGCCAGTCGAGGAACTCCGGCACGCTCGCTGCGTCGCGGTGCACGACGCCCAGGCCCGTGACGACGATCTGTCGCGTCATGCGGCGATCTCCCCTTGCGCGGACCAAGGGCTAAGCTTGGCGATCACCCCGCCCCGTTCGTCGTCATGCGCGATGGCGACGACCTCGGCGCCGGCGGGCACCCGGAGGGACAGGGCGCGGGCAAGGTCAACAAGGCCGCTGGCACCGAGGAATTCCTCGACCGCCTCGGACTGGCCGGCGGCTGGCGGCAGCACCGTCATCGACCGCAACCGCGCCAATGGCACGATCCCGCGTGCCTGCGCCGCCGCCGCCGTTTCGAGGCACAGCGTCACCATCGCCTCGCGCACGACGCCGGCGTCTGGCCGGGACACCGCGACGTGATCGGCGACTGCACCGCGGATGTCCTCGTAGGCGGCAACCAGCACGCGGTCGCAGCGGCGCTCGCGCAGCCAGTCGAAGGCGCACAGCAGCGCCTGCATCCCCGCCAGGCGCGAGCCCGCGACCGCGGCGCATGGGCCCTTGAGCCCCAGCTCGATCGCGCAGGCCGAGACGGGATAGTTGTGCGTGGCCTGCGCAAACCCCACCGCGTCCAGCCCGCGCGGACCTGCTGCGCGCAGCTGGCGATGCCCGTCATGGACAAGCGAGGTGCCGTAGCACGACCCCGAGACGATCCCGGTCGCGGGCCCCGCCAGCGCCTCGGCCGAGAGGCCGGCGCGCGACGCGAGCGCATCGAGCGAAGCCCTGAGGCGGGCCGACAGGGGCGTGTGGCGGCTGCGCTGCGCGCCGGCGGGTTCCGCCGGGTCGCAGATGGTTTCGATCCGAAAGGGACCAAGGGCGGCACCCGTCGCCTGCGGGCGTTCGGGGGGAGGGTCCTGGCCCGCAAGGACCAGATCAACCGCCGTGATGACGATGTCTTCGGACATGACAGGCACCACCCTTGGCCAGTCGGGGAGGGGATCAGTAGGCGGAGCTTTCGGCGCCGAGGCTGTGGCGTTCGCCCCCCTTCAGCGGCGGATTGAACACGCAGACCAGGCGCAGGGTCGTGTCCGCCTTCAGGATGTGCTTCTCGTGCTTGTCGAGCGCGTAGATCGTGCCCGGTACGATCTTGTGGGTCATCCCCGTGGTCTGGTCGATGACAGCGCCCTCGCCTTCGATGCAGTAGCAGGCCTCGAGATGGTTCTTGTATTCAAGAAGCGACTCGGTCCCTGCATTCACGATGGTATCGGTGACTGCATAGCCCATGTTGTCGCGTTCCAGGATCAGCCGGCGACTCTGGCCGTTGCCCCAGTCGACATCCCTTTCCGTGTTCTTCACTTCGTCAATCGAGTTGATGATCATGGTCCGACTCCGTTCGGCATTTCACGGGTTTCGCAGTGGTTCCGTTTAATGGCATTCGCAAAACCTGACTCGATCCTAGGCCAATCTTCGGGAATTTAGTTTGCTGTTTTGTAGAATATGTTTCGCTCTGTGATACTGTGTTGATGAAGAAGAGGTGATCTTTGCGCGACCGAAATCGACCGGCGCGGCCGGACGCTGCGGGCGTCGCATCGGTGCATGCGAAGCCGCCCGCCCCTTCCGGGACGGGCGGCGCCAGAGTCGGGACAGGCGTTGAAGGTCGGGCGCTAGCTGGCCAGCGCCGCGATGGTGGCATCCCGGGCAAGCGAGCCTGCGCGGAACCGTGTGGGGCTTGCGAACAGCGCCCCATGCGTCCGCCGCAGGCCGGCAAGGATCATGCCGTGCGGCAGATCGTCGAATTCGCCATGATCCTTCAGGATTTCCATGTTTTTCTGCCCGCTTTCGTCGAACGGGTGATGGACGCAGTCGCTTTCGCCGTCGAAGTCCAGCGGGGTCATGCGGTAGAGCTGGCAGAGCCGGCGGTTGAACACCGGCGTTGCCCGAAGCCAGCGGTCCCCGAGCTTCAGCGACACCAGGCAGTGATAGTGAAACACCCGCCCGCCCATGATCTGTGCGAGCCTTTCCGAACAGAGGTGGTTCTGCACATCCGTGAACCACAGGCGCGCGGGAATTCCGATTCGCCTCAGCGTGGCGGCATAGACGACGGACTTGTGGATGCAAAGGCCGGATCCTCTGGACAGGATCGCGCTTGCCCGCATTCCGGAGGCCGACAGATCGGCATTGTAGATCTCGTAATGTATCCGGTC
>JALORM010000515.1 GCA_025458985.1 Paracoccaceae bacterium
CAAGGCGGCGACGCGGCCGTTGGCGGGGGTCAGTCGGCGGTCCATCAGAGGCCGAGGTAGCCGGGCAGGCCGGCCAGAAGCGCCCGCGCCCCCTGCCCGGCGCCGCCCTTTTGCCGGCCCGGCGCCGCCTTCGGCTGCCAGCCGTAGATGTCGAAATGGGCGTAAGGAACGCCCTCGGCCACGAAGCGGCGCAGGAACAGCGCGGCGGTGATCGCGCCCGCCATGCCGCCCGCGGGGGCGTTGTCGAGATCGGCGATGCCGGGCTCGATCAGGTCCTCGTAGGGCACCCAGAACGGCATCCGCCAGACCGGGTCGCGCGCCCGCGCTGCGCCGGCGGCGATGACCGCGGCAAGACGGTCGTCGTCGGTGAAGAACGGCGGCAGGTCGGGACCCAGCGCCACGCGCGCGGCGCCGGTCAGGGTGGCCATCGAGATCAGGCAGTCCGGCGCCTCTCCCTCGCAGGCATAGGCCAGCGCGTCGGCCAGCACCAGGCGCCCCTCGGCGTCGGTGTTGTTGACCTCCACCGTCAGGCCCTTGCGCGAGGTCAGGATGTCCTGCGGGCGGAAGGCGGTGCCCGACACCGCGTTCTCGACCGCCGGGATCAGGACCCGCAGGCGGACCTTCAGCCCCAGCGCCATGACCATCCCCATCGAGGCGGCAGGCTTGAGGTCGAGCCCACCGGTGTCGAAGCACACGCCCTTTCCGACCAGCGTCAGGCGCGGGCCTGCGTTGCCCCAGGTCAGTTCGATCAGGCGCGGCGCGCGGGCCGAGGCGCGGCCGACCGCATGGATCATCGGGAAGCCCTGCGCCAGCAGGTCGTCGCCGCGGACGGCGGTGGCGGCGGCGCCGAACCCGGCGGCCAGCGCGAAGGCCGCGGCCTCGAGTTCCTCGGGCCCCATGTCGGCGGCGGGCGTGTTGATGAGGTCGCGCGTCAGGACCTCGGCGGCGGCGATGGCCTCCAGCCGCCGGGCGTCGACACCCGCGGGCGCGACGAGGCGGGCGTTCGGGGCGGATTGCCTGCGGTAGCGGTCGAAGCGGTAGGCCGAGAGGAGCCACCCCAGCGCCGCCTCTTCCGCCTCGTCCGGGGCCATCGCGCCCTCGATCCGCCAGGCGCCTTCGGGCAGGCCCTCGGCAGCCTTGGCCAGATGGAAACGGCCGCGCGCCCGGGCGGCGGCGTCGCCCCAGCCGAAGGCGGCGGCCTCGGGCCGGCCGTCGGTTCCGGGCAGGACCGCAAGCAACCCGAGCTTGCCGCTGAACCCCTGCGCCGTCAGCCATGCGCGATGCGCCGGGGCCTGCGCCGCGACCCAATCAGCCGCGGCGTCCGCCGCGACAACGTGCAACGGCAGGGCCTGCGCATCGTCGGGGGCGAAGGCGGGCATGGCGGGGTCCTGGGGCTGCGGGTCGGGGGCCAGCCTAGCCGCTTCCCCGGCGCCCGCAAGCGGCAGCCCGGCAGTGGCGTGCCGGTTCCGCGTCAGGCCCGTCGGCTGGCGATGTCGGCGACGCCCAGCGCTTCCAGCACCTTCGCCTCGATCTGGGGCGCGTTCATGCCGGCGACGGCATACATGTCCTCGGGGCTCGCCTGGTCGATGAAGATGTCGGGCAGCACCATCGAGCGGAACCGCAGGCCCCGGTCGAACACGCCCTCGTCGGCCAGAAGCTGCGCGACATGGCTGCCGAAGCCGCCGACGGCGCCTTCCTCGACCGTCACCAGCGCCTCGTGGTCCGCGGCAAGCCGCAGGATCTTCGGCGATGACGCGGCCCTTGCCGATCTGCAGCGGCACGCCGCGGTCGGGCATCTCGACCCCCACGCCATCGCCGCGCGGGTAGCGGAAGGCGATGGGGCCGTCGTCATGGGCTGCCGCTGTGGCAACCATGTGCACAAGCTCGGCCTCGTCGGCGGCGGCCATCACCACGAACCCGGGCAGGTTCGCGAGGAAGGCCACGTCGAACGAGCCCGCATGGGTCGCGCCGTCCGCGCCAACCAGCCCGGCGCGGTCGATGGCGAAGCGCACAGGCAGGCGCTGGATCGCGACGTCGTGCACGACCTGATCGTAGCCGCGTTGCAGGAAGGTCGAGTAGAGCGCGCAGAAGGGCCGCATCCCCCCGGCAGCGAGGCCGGCACAGAAGGTGACCGCGTGCTGTTCGGCTATCCCGACGTCGAAGCAGCGCGAGGGATACCTCTCGGCAAAGAGGTTAAGGCCGGTTCCTTCCGGCATGGCGGCGGTGACGGCGACGATCCGGGGGTCGGTCTCGGCCTCGCGCAGAAGGGCCTGGGCGAAGACCTTGGTGTAGGAGGGCGCATTCGACGGTGGCTTCTGCTGTTTGCCGGTCAGCACGTCGAACGGGGCCGTGGCATGACCGCCGTCGCGCGCCTGTTCGGCGGGGGCGTAGCCCTTTCCCTTCTTGGTCAGGACGTGGATCAGCATCGGCCCCGTGGCGCGCGCCTTCACCGTCCGCAGGACGGCCAGAAGCTGGTCCATGTCGTGGCCGTCGATTGGGCCGACATAGCTGAACCCCAGCTCTTCGAACAGCGTCCCCCCAACGGTCATGTGCTTGAGCACGTCCCTGGCACGGCGCGCGCCCTCGCGGAATGGCGGCGGCAGCAGGCTGACCGCGCCCTTGGCGGCGGCCTTCAGCTCCTGGAAGGGCTGGCCGGCGTAGAGCCGCGAG
>JALORM010000161.1 GCA_025458985.1 Paracoccaceae bacterium
GGCGTCGGCGTCGAGGACCGTCGGGCGCGTTCCGGAAAGCGCCGCTGCGACCAGCGCCGCCTCGCGGTCGCCCTTGCCGAGCCCGGGGCCGAGGCAGAGAGCGCTGATCCGGGTGTCCTCGAGGATGCGGGTCAGCGCGTCGGCGTCGTGCACGGGCTTCAGCATGATGGCGTCGAGCCGGGAGGCGTTTTCGGCCATGGCCTCGGGCGGGCAGCCGACGGTGACGAGCCCCGCCCCGATGCGGAGCGCCCCGCGGGCAGCAAGGCGCGCGGCGCCGCCGCGGCCGGGTCCTCCGGAGAGGATCAGGGCGTGGCCGTGGGTGTATTTGTGGGAGGTGTAGAGCTTGCAGGCCGACCTCTTGTTCGCAGATGCCAAGGTCACGGCCGCGTCCATTTCGGCGCTCGAAAGTCCAATCCCCTTGATCCGCAAGGTACCGCAGTATTGCGGCCCCTCCGCGAGGGCGTGCCCACGTTTTCGGGCGTGGAAAGGCACGGTCAGGTCGGCCTGAACGGCCGACCAAGGAAGCCAGTCGTCCCCGGGCAGCCGAAGTACCCTGCCGCTATCGGCGCAGAGCCCGCTTGGAACATCTACCGACACTGTCTTGATCGGCATCAGTTCAGGTGCCACGGCATATAGGTCGTTCAGCTCAAGAACGCGCCTCAAACCCGCGATTGGACGTACGAGACCAGTTCCGAACAGCGCATCGACGAGTAGCCGTGTCCCTGAACTCCGATAAGTGGCCGCGATCACTGCCTCCGCTTCGTCATCAGCAAGCACAGGAAACGAAAGCCGCGCTACCTCCCCCATCTCGCACCACCGCTCATAGTTCACCCGCGCATCCGCCGGCAGCTTCTCCGGGTCGCCGTAGAGGAACACCTCCACCTCCCAGCCCCATTCCTTCAGAAGCCGCGCCACCACGAAGCCGTCGCCGCCGTTGTTCCCCGGGCCGCAGAGCACCACGGCGCGGTGGAGGGCCCTCGCGAGCTCGGGCCATTCCTCGAAAATCGCCTCGACGACCCCCCTGCCCGCGCGTTCCATCAGCTCCAGCCCCGTGACCTCGCCCGAGGCGACGGCGGCCTCCTCGATGGCGCGCATCTGGGCAGCCGTGAGCAGTTCGGTCATCGCTTGGGCACCCTTTTCCCAAACCGCCCACCTTGCGGGCGCGTTGCAGCACTGCCCCGAGCCTAGCGAATTGTCCCCGCCGGGGGAAAGTGGTGAGACGGCCCCCGATGCATGACGGAGGAGGTCGGGCCCGTGAAGAAGATCGAGGCGATCATCAAGCCCTTCAAGCTCGACGAGGTGAAGGAGGCCCTCCAGGAGGCGGGCGTCCAGGGCCTCTCGGTGATCGAGGTCAAGGGCTTCGGGCGCCAGAAGGGCCATACCGAGCTCTACCGCGGGGCCGAATACGTGGTGGATTTCCTGCCCAAGGTGAAGATCGAGGTGGTGCTGCCCGACGCCCAGGTGGAAGCCGCCATCGATGCGATCATCGCGGCCGCCAAGACCGACAAGATCGGCGACGGGAAGATCTTTGTCTCGACCGTCGAACAGGCAATCCGCATCCGCACCGGCGAATCCGGCGAGGACGCGCTCTGACCCGTCGCGCGCCCGGTGCCAGCGACCGGGACGCGCGACCGCAAACGCTCAAGACCACGAAGGGATGAAGGCATGAGCAAGAAGGACGTTCTGAAGACGATCAAGGACGAGGAGGTCGAGTACGTCGACATCCGCTTTACCGACCCGCGCGGCAAGCTGCAGCACGTGACCGTGCTGAGCGACCTCGTCGACGAGGATTTCCTCGACGAAGGCTTCATGTTTGACGGCTCCTCGATCGCCGGCTGGAAGTCGATCGACCAGTCCGACATGAAGCTGATGCCCGACACCGCGTCGGCCTACATGGACCCGTTCTTCGCCGAGAAGACGCTGTGCCTGCACTGCAACGTGGTCGAGCCCGACACCGGCGAGGCCTACAGCCGCGACCCGCGCGGCACCGCGCTGAAGGCCGAGGCCTATCTGAAATCGACCGGGATCGGCGATGCCTCGTACTTCGGCCCCGAGGCCGAGTTCTTCATCTTCGACGACGTCCGCTATTCGGTGAAGATGAACAAGGTCAGCTTCGAGGTCGATGCCGTCGACGGCGCCTGGAACACCGATACCGAGTACGAGATGGGCAACACCGGCCACCGGCCGGGCATCAAGGGCGGCTACTTCCCCGTCCCGCCGATCGACCCGGGCCAGGACATCCGGTCCGAGATGCTGTCCACCATGAAGCGGATGGGCATGAAGGTCGACAAGCACCACCACGAGGTGGCGTCGAACCAGCACGAGCTGGGTCTGATCTTCGGCACGCTGACCAAGCAGGCGGACGAGCTGCAGAAGTACAAGTACGTCATCCACAACGTGGCGCAGGCCTACGGCAAGTCGGTCACCTTCATGCCGAAGCCGATGAAGGGCGACAACGGCACCGGCATGCACGTCAACATGTCGATCTGGAAGGACGGCAAGCCACTCTTCGCGGGCGACAAGTATGCCGACCTGAGCCAGGAGGCGCTTTACTTCATCGGCGGCATCCTCAAGCACGCCAAGGCGCTGAACGCGATCACCAATCCCTCGACCAACAGCTACAAGCGGCTGATCCCGGGCTTCGAGGCGCCGGTGCTGCGCGCCTATTCGGCCCGCAACCGGTCGGGCTGCATCCGCATTCCGTGGACGGAATCGCCCAAGGCCAAGCGCGTCGAGGCCCGCTTCCCCGATCCGTCGTCGAACCCCTACCTGTGCTTCTCGGCGCTGCTGATGGCCGGCATCGACGGCATCAAGAGCAAGATCGACCCCGGCCCGTCGTCGGACAAGGACCTCTACGACCTGCCGCCCGAGGAACTGGCGCAGATCCCGACGGTCTGCGGCTCGCTGCGCGAGGCGCTCGAGAACCTCGAGTCCGACCACGACTTCCTGCTGCAGGGGGGCGTGTTCACGAAGGACCAGCTCGAGGGCTACATGGCGCTCAAGTGGGAAGAGGTCTACGAGTACGAGCACACGCCGCACCCGGTCGAGTACAAGATGTACTACAGCTGCTGAGGCGGCATCGAGATGCGGGAACGGGGCGCCTTGCGGCGCCCCGTTTCGTTTCGCCCAGCTGTCCGGAGGCCGTCACGGCCGCCAGGTGGAGCGCCGGACGTTGCCGTGCCAGTCCTCGGCCGCCGCTTCCGCCGGCGCCGCGGAAGGGTTGGCCGGCCGGGCATCTCGTCCAGCGGCCAGAGCAGGCAGAAAGGCCAGCACGAGGGCCGCCAGAACGGCGGCGCGCAGCCCCGGAGCGGTCCGCGCAAGGACGCGCGTCCGGTCATTGACGGGCGTTCGGATCGTCGGGGTGGTGGGGGTGGCTGTGGCTGTGGCGGGCATCGGGTTGGCTTGCAAGGGCCGATCAGCACTCCGCGCCGGGTCGGCCCTGCCCCGGCCAGCCGAAACCACGCCCGGCGGAGGACGTGACCCGTGGGTCGAGGAAGCGTCGTCAACCCCGCCGTCGGACCGAAGCGCCGAGGCGGCCCCCGAAGGCCGGAGGCCCCGGGCGGCCGCGTGTCGGCACGCTTCCTACTCGGCGGGCTTCATCGCCTCGATCGAGATCCGCACCTCGACCTCGTCGCCGACGAACGGCGCGAAAAGGCCGAGGCCCCACTCGCTGCGGACAAGCGTCGTCGTGGCGTCGAAGCCAAGCCAGGGCGTCTGCATCATCGGATGTTCGCCCGCCTGGTTCAGCTTCGCGGCCAGCGTGACAGGTGCGGTCACGCCATTCAGCGTGAGGTCGCCGGTGATGTTGGCGGTGTTCTCGCCCGTCACCTCGATCGCGGTCGAGGTGAAGGTCACCATCTCGTCCTCGGCCGCGTCGAAGAAGTCGGGCGACATGAAGTGCGTGAACCGCTCTTCCCATCCCGTCAGCATGGTGCGGACCGGGAAGGAGACCGTCACCGACGACTGCGCCGGGTTCTCGGCGTCGAACTCGATCGTGCCGTCGAAGCCCGAGAACATGCCCCAGGTCGTCGAGTAGCCGAGGTGGTTGTAGGCGAACAGGATCTGGCTGTGGCTGGCATCGAGAACATAGGTCTCGGGCGCGGCTGCGGCGGGTGCCGCAAGAGCTGCGAGGGCGGTGGCGATCAGAAGAGATTTCATGGGCTTGTCCCTGCATCAAGTTGACTGCAGGAACCCATACCGACCGCACCGGCGGCCGCAACCGGCGGCCGCGCACAGGCTGTCCCCAGCCGGCGCACAGGCGCCGCGGGCCGGCCCGTCAGACCGGAGTGCCGGCGGGATCATACCAGGGTTCGGCAGGACCCCGCGGCCTCGGCGGCGGCTCGGGAACGGTGATCACGCTGCGTCCCGCGTCACGCCTGATCCGGCCGCGGTATCGGCTGCGCCCGCTGCCGCGCTCTTCCAGGGTCAGGGTGATGTCGCTGCCCGACACTTCTGCCACCGCGGCAATCACCACGTCATAGCTGCGCCCGGCCGACACCACGCGCAGGGCGATGGAGCTTTCGTGGCGGGGATCGACGCCAAGGACGGCCGTGACCGTGACCGAGACCAGGCGGCGGTCTTCGGCAACCATCGTGTAGTCGGCCAGCGCCGCGGCCAGCAGACTTTCTGCCGCCGCCTCGTCGTCGGCGCCCACATAGAGCCCGCTTGTCATCGACCGGCCGTGTCCGGTGCGCCAGACCATGAACCAGTGTTCCGCGGCCGTGGCGATGTTGCTTGCGGCGTCGGTATAGCGTGTCATTCCGTCCCGTCCTCCCGTGGCGCTCCGGCCTACAACCTATGGGCGAGAAATCCTATCACGGCGGTCCCTGTCCGCGCTACACCCTGTGAACGCGGTTTTCCCTTGCGCCGAAAGGCGATCCGGTGCATAGGCCCGCCCATCCTTTCCGCAACTCACGTGAACCGGCGCAGCCTCTCGTGGACGGGCCGCGGAAAGGCCGGATGGCCCGCCCTATGAAATGCGCCCGAGAACGAACTGGAGCAAGCATGGCTCTTTACGAGCACGTGTTCATTGCGCGTCAGGATCTGTCCAACGCGCAGGCCGAAGGTCTGATCGAACACTTCGGCACCGTCCTGAAGGACAACGGCGGCAAGGTGGTCGAGTCCGAATACTGGGGCGTCAAGACCATGGCCTACAAGATCAACAAGAACCGCAAGGGTCACTACGCCTTCCTGAAGTCGGACGCCCCCGCCAACGCGGTGCAGGAGATGGAGCGTCTGATGCGGCTGCATGACGACGTCATGCGCGTCCTCACGATCAAGGTCGACAAGCACGAGGACGGCCCCTCGGTCCAGCTGCAGAAGCGTGACCGCGACGACGAGCGCGGCGATCGGGGTGACCGCGGGGATCGCGGAGATCGCGACCGGGGTGACCGCGGGGATCGCGGAGACCGGGGCGACCGCCGCCCGCGTCGCGATTGATGAAGGAAGGAGCATAAACCATGGCTGCAAAACCGTTTTTCCGCCGCCGCAAGGTCTGCCCCTTCTCGGGC
The DNA here is from genome assembly GCA_025458985.1 of Paracoccaceae bacterium. Taxonomy (GTDB): domain Bacteria; phylum Pseudomonadota; class Alphaproteobacteria; order Rhodobacterales; family Rhodobacteraceae; genus JALORM01. Next base: position 5,511 of record JALORM010000161.1, read on the forward strand.
GACAATGCGCCGAAGATCGACTACAAGGACGTGCGCCTGCTGCAGCGCTACGTGTCCGAGCGCGGCAAGATCGTGCCGTCGCGGATCACCGCCGTCTCGGCGAAGAAGCAGCGCGAGCTGGCGCGCGCGATCAAGCGCGCCCGGTTCCTCGCGCTTCTTCCCTACGCCGTGAAGTAAGGAGGCACGACCCATGGAAGTCATTCTTCTTGAGCGCGTGGCCAAGCTTGGCCAGATGGGCGAGGTCGTCCGGGTGAAGGACGGGTACGCCCGCAACTTCCTGCTTCCGCAGGGCAAGGCGCTGCGTGCGAACCAGGCCAACATCAAGCGGTTCGAGACCGAGAAGGCCCAGCTCGAGGCGCGTAACCTCGAAGGCCGCGCCGAGGCCGCACGGCTGGGCGAAAAGCTCGACGGGCAGAAATTCGTCGTGATTCGCTCGGCCTCCGATGCCGGGGCGCTGTACGGTTCGGTCACCACCCGCGACGCCGCCGACGCGGCCACCGCGGCGGGCTTCACGGTCGACAAGCGCCAGGTGGCGCTCGACCGGCCGATCAAGGAACTGGGCCTGCACTCGGTCACCGTGACGCTGCACCCCGAGGTCGAGGTGAAGATCACCCTGAACGTCGCGCGCTCGCCCGAAGAGGCCGAGCTTCAGGCGCAGGGCAAGTCGATCCAGGAACTGGCCGCCGAGGAAGAGGCGCAGGCCGAATTCGAGATCGCCGAACTCTTCGACGACATCGGGTCGGCCGCCGCGGACTCTGGCGAGGGCACCGGCGCCTGATCGCGCATCCCCGCTTTGCGGGCCACGACACAGAGACGCCGCGCCGGCCTCCGGCGCGGCGTTTTCCTTGGCGCGAAACGATTGCCGGCCAGGCCCGTTCCCATCAAGGCGCGGCCAGCCAGGCCGGTCTCCTTCAGGGCGCGGCCAGCCAGGCCGCGACGCCGCCCGGCATCGGCGGGCGCAGGTAGGCGACCGCCCTGCCCCCGGCCCCGGTGCCGCTCGCCTCTCCCCACGGTGCGACGCCGTGCAGCAGAAGCCGGTGCAGCAGCACCGCCTCGCCCGGGCCGAGCGGCACCTCGACCCGCGGGCAGGTCCGGAACGCCCGCGCCCGCGCGGCGGTGTAGGCGTCGGTCACGTCCGCCTCACCCTCGGTCCCGGGCGGCGCACCGGCAAGCGCTGCGGCGAAGGCCGTGCGCATCGCCTCTTGGCTGCCCTCCCACACGACCAGCGGCGCGGCGCCGCCGGCCTCGGTCAGTCCGATGCCGAGCACGAAGGCATGGGGCTCGCGCACGTGGCGGCGGCGGTCCGGGCCTTCGGCGAGGATGCCGTCGACATGGGCCGCGTCGCGGTCGCGGCGAAAGCGGTGGGCGGCTTCGCCTTCGTCCGGATCGCGGCGGGGATATCCCGGGAAAACGACCGAAAGCTGCGCCGGGTGCCACGGCCCCGCCCAGCCCGCCGCGGCGACGGCCGCGCCGGCAAGCGGCGGGCCGCCCGGCAGGGCGCCATCCGCGCCGTTCGGCAGGGCGTCGACGCCGACGAACCATGTGCGCCCGTGGCGGTACCAGTGGTCCTGCGCGGGCTCGGCCAGCACGGCGGCGCCTGCGTCCCGGGCGGCCTCGGCCCAGGCCCGCGTGGCGGGCTCGGCCGGAAACCGCGCCCAGCCGCGCGGCCCCAGCCCCGCTACCACCCCAGAGCCTTGCGCATCATGTTGGCCGCGACCAGCATCAGGAACACCGCAAAGACCCGCCGGAGCGGCACCGGGTCCATCCGGTGGGCCAGCCGCACGCCAAGCGGCGTGGTGATCAGCGTCATCGCGATGACAAGCAGGAATGCCGGCAGGTTGACGGCCCCGACCGTGAAGGGCGGCCGCCCTGCCTCGGCCACGTCGAGAAGCAGGAACCCCGCCACGCCCGGCACGGCGATCGTCACCCCGAATCCTGCGGCCGTCGCCACGGCGCGGTGGATCGGCACGTTGTGCAGCGTCATCAGCGGCACCCCGAAGGACCCGCCGCCGATCCCCATCAGGACCGACAGGAACCCCACCCCCGGCGCGAAGGCCCAGACCCCGCCCCCCTGAGGCATCCGGTCGCCGAGACGCCAGTGCGGCCGGGCGAAGGCCATGTAGAGCGCGACGACGAAGGCAAGCCCGGCGAAGATCGCCTGAAGCGTGACGGTCCTGAGCCCGCTGGCCAGGACAACGCCCAGGACGGCGCCGACCGCGATGCCCGGCGCCCAGCGGCGCAGCGTTTCCCACTCGACCGCGCCCTTGCGGTTGTGCGACAGGACCGAACGGACCGACGTCACGATGATGGTGGCCAGCGAGGTCGCCAGACAGATCTGCATCAGCTGCGGGCTGTCGTAGCCGAGCCCCGAGAAGACGTAGAAGAAGGCCGGCACCAGGACGATCCCGCCGCCCACGCCCAGTAGCCCGGCCAGCACCCCGGCGAAGGCGCCGGTCGCGGCCAGGATCATGATCATCGGAACCAGATCGGCGACCAGCGGCACCCTTTTCCCCTGCCCCTCCGCACGCGCCCTGCCGATATCCCGGCCGCGCGCCCTGCGCCAGACGAAAAGCGGGCGTCAGGCCGCCAGCCGCGTCACCTCGGCCAGCGCCGCGTCGATCGCCTCGAGCCCCGCGCCCTCGCGCGGACCCCGTTCCGACAGCACCCGGCGCCAGCCCCGTGCCCCGGGCCGCCCCCCGAAAAGGCCCAGCATGTGCCGCGTGACCTGATGCAGCCGCCCGCCCCCGGCAAGGTGGCGGGCGACGTAGGGCCGCATCGCC
>JALORM010000162.1 GCA_025458985.1 Paracoccaceae bacterium
CCGCTCGCCCGAGGCAACGGTGCCCAGCGCCTCGACGATCCCGGGATCGCCGAGGCCCGCGATGGCAAGCGCCTCCGCCGGGTCGCCGGGACGCGGCTGAAACAGCGCGCCGCCCAGGCCGACCCCAAGCACCAACGCCGCGGCCGCGGCCGCCGGCAGTTGCCAGATCGGCACCGACCGACGCCGCGCGGCCAGGTCGACCACGTTCGAAGCCGGCGGCGCAGCGCGCCGGGCCGCGTCGGCTTCGGCCAACGCGCGGACCTTGTCGACCAGGGCCTCGGGCACTGCGGGCGCCGTCCCGAAGGCGCGCTTCACGGCGCTGCGGCTGTCTGCAAACAGCGCGACCTTCTCGGCCAGCGCCTCGTCCTCGGCCAGCGCCCGCTCGACCTCGGCGGCGTCCTCGGGCGTCAGCGCGCCGTCGGCATAGGCCATGAGTTGCTCGTCACTGATCGCCATGGCGGCCATCCTTCCCGTTCCCTACCGGGTTAAACGCCCCATCCATCACTTTATTCCCAGCCTGGAGGACAATGCGAGGCGCGCGCGGGCGAGGCGGCTCATCACCGTGCCGATCGGCACGCCGATCACCTCGGCCGCCTCCCGGTAGCTCAGCTCGTCGACGCAGACCAGCATCATCACCTCGCGCTGATCCTCGGGCAACTCGGCCATCGCCGCCCAGGTGCGCTTCAGCATCAGATGCGCCTCGGTCTCGCGCACTCCATCGACCACGACCGCTTCCGGCATGTCGGCTATGTCGACCGTCGTGCCCTGCGTCACAACGCGCCGTGTGTGGTCGATCCAGGCGTTGCGCAGGATGCGGAACAGCCAGGCGTCGAGGCGCGTCGTCGGATCGAACCGGTCGCGTGCGGCGAAAGCGCGCTCGGCTGTGATCTGGACAAGGTCGTCGGCGACGTCGGGCCTGCGGCAGAGAGACAGCGCGAAGCGCCTGAGGTTCGGCAACAGCGCGACGAGGTCCTCGGTGAAGCGGTCGCCCATGACTTGCCTGTCGGTCGCACTATTGTTGGGACCCGAAGGAATAGCGTCGTGGTCCGGCACGTAAAGCCCAGGACCATGTCAGCCGGCGGACCTGCGCCCGGCGCAGCACCAGGGAGCCGTTTCATGAGCCTGCCTGTCCTTCGCCACGCCCTTGTCGTCGCGCTCTACCTTTCTCTTGTCTCCGCCGCTGTGCTCACCATGGCGAGTGAGGCAGCCTGGGCGCAGGACGATGACGGCGGTGATGACGATGATGGCGACGACGACGATGACGATGACGACGACGATCGCGGCAGGGGCGGCAGCGGTGGCCGCGACGAAGGTCAGCCAGCCCGTCCCGCCCGCGCATCCGGGGCCGCGCCGTCCGCGCGGGCACCGGCGGTCCCGCTTCCCGCCTTCGCCCCGGACGAAATCGTCACTCTGGCCCTGAACGACGCGGATCTGGCCGTGCTTCTGGCCCGCGGATACGTCGTCGCCGAAGAAAGGCCGGTGCCCCAGATCGGCGTCGTTGCGCGACGCCTGCTCATCCCGCCCGGCATCACGCTCGAGGCCGCGCGCGAGGAGGTGAGGGCACTTTCCTCCGGAGCGGATGCCGACTTCAATCACTACTACAGGTCGGAACAGGCGCAGGAAGCGGGGACGTGCGAGGGCCCCCACTGCCCTTTCTTTGAACAGGTCGGCTGGATCGCACCGCCTGGCGCGACGGCGGCGTGCGCGGCCGACGTGACGATCGGGTTGATCGACACCGGCATCAACCCCGACCACACGGCCTTTGCCGGCGCCCGCATCGACGTGCACCGCATCGCGTCCGAGGGCCTCGACGCCTCGCGCGCGATCCACGGCACGGCGGTCCTCGCGCTTCTGGTCGGTGCGCCTGACAGCCGGTCCCCCGGCCTCGTGCCCGACGCGCGCGTGATTGCAGTCGATGCGTTCCACCGGGCCTCTGGCGACGAGCGGGCGGATGTCTTCGCGCTGGCGGCGGCGATGGACTATCTCGCCGACCGGGGGGCGCGGATCGTGAACATGAGCCTTGCCGGACCGCCGAACACGGTCCTCGAACAGGGGGTGCAGGCGCTTGTCGCACGCGACATCACGATCGTTGCCGCGACAGGCAACGCCGGTCCGAGGTCCGCGCCCGCCTACCCGGGCGCCTATCCCGGAGTTCTCGCGGTCACGGCCGTGGATCGCAACGGCACTGTCTACCGTCGGGCAGGGCAGGGCCCTCATGTGTCCCTTGCCGCACCCGGGGTCGAAGTCTGGACGGCGGCTTCGGTCAGCGGCGCACGGCCCAAGACGGGGACGTCCTTCGCGACACCCTTCGTCACGGCAGCCGCCGCCGCGATCCTGGCGAAAGACCCGACGCTGCTGAGGGACGAACTGGCCGCCCGGCTGACCCCGACGCTTGTCTCGACGCGGGTCGCAGGTGTGATCGCGGCGAAGGGTTCCGGGATGGGCCGGCCCCGGCGCACATCCCGAGGCTCCCGCACGGGCGCCCCCGCTGGCACACGGCGCCCGCCCGCGCCTGGCATGGGTCACCCGGATTTCATGGCCCTGTCATGAAACCGTAACGTTCAGGCAAGCCGGCGGCCATGCCCGCCGCCTAGCTTTCCCTCATCGGCCATGCGCCCGGCGACGGCGCGAAGACGCGAGGGAATGAATGCTGACCGACTACATCGACCCCGGCCTCGTGCTGCGCTTCGTCATCAACATCGTGGCGATGACGCTCCTGGTCTTCGGCCTGTTCTACCTGCGCTACCGCGACAAGGAACTGGTCACCGCGGCCTCGCTCTTCAACATCTTCGCTTTCGGGGTGCTGTCGATCCTCGGATCGGTCGAATTCTCGCTGGCCGCGGGCTTCGGGCTCTTCGCTATTCTGGCGCTCTTCACGCTCCGCTCCGAGCAGATCTCGAAGATCGAGATCACGTACTTCTTCGGTTCGGTCGCCATAGCAGTGATCTGCTCGATCCAGGGAACGACGCTGCCCTTCGTGGTGGTCGTCGTGGGGATGGTGCTGCTCGGGGCCTATGTCTTCGACCATCCGCGCATCCTGAAGTCGGTCGACGGGATCAAGATCACGCTCGACAAGATCGACCCCGACGCGCTGTCGAACCCCACCAAGATGCGCACCGACCTGTCGTCGCGGCTGGGGGTCCAGGTGATGAGCTATCAGATCGTGGCACTCAACTACATCACCGACATGGCGCAGATCAACGTCTTCTACCGCAAGTGAAATTCCCCTTCAGAGGAGAAACGACCATGGACCACCGCATTGCAGGACGCCTCTGTCGGTTCGGCACGATCTCTCTCGAGGGGCTGAACGGCAAGGCCGCCATGCTCGAGCGGCTCGACAACAAGTACATCGTGCCGGCCGAGCGGCTGCTGCCCGCGTTCGAGCGGTTCGGCGAACTGTTCGACGTGCTCGAGATCGGCGGCAGGCGCGCCTTCACCTACGCCACCGACTACTTCGACGACGGCGCGGCGCGCGCCTATCACGACCACCATCAGGGCCGCCGCAAACGCTGCAAGGTGCGGATACGGCACTACGTGGACGCGGGCTTCAGCTACCTCGAGGTCAAGTTGAAGGACCTGCGCGACGTCACCGTGAAGAAGCGCCTGAAGCTAGCCGCCCCTTCCCGCACGCTCTGCGCCGAAAGCCTTGCCTTCATCGACACCTGCCATGCCGAGATGTACGGCACGCCTCTCGGGCGGACGCTCATGCCGGTGATCGGGATGGAATATCAGCGGATCACGCTTGTTGCCAAGGAAGGCGGCGAGCGGATGACGATCGACACGCGCCTGACGTTCCGCGCCGCGAATGCGGAACGCGACGCCGCGCCCGACATGTTCATTCTGGAAACGAAGTCGGCGAAGGGCAACGGCATCGCCGACGGGATTCTGCGCGGCGAACACCTGCACCCGACACGGCAATGCTCGAAATACTGCGTCGGCATGGCGGCGCTGGGGCTGGTCGAGCGGCACAACCGCTTCCTGCCGGCGCTCCGCAAGCTGCGCATCCCCGACCAGCCGCTCAGGCTGGCCGAGGCAGGGCGGATCGCCGCCTGACGTGCGACGATCCTTCCCCGAATTGGCCGGAGGCGACAATCGTGTCGCCTCCGGCCCTTGTCGTTGAACGGGCGGCCGGCGTCGGCGAAGCTGTCATGGGACCGTTACGCGGATTACCGATCAAGGAGAGCAGAGCGTGACCACGGACGCTTCGCACACAGCACCCGCAGCGGACACCTCGCGCATGCGCCTCTCCGCCCTTCTCACCCTGTTCTCGGCGGTCCTGCTGACCGGCGCGGTTGCAAGCGCGGGTTTGACATACTGGGTCGTCGTCACGACCCGCGCGATGGATGAGCGCATCGCGCTGGCCCATGCCTCGTTCGCCGAGCACCTGGCGCTCCAGGCCAATGTCTTCCGCCTGTTCAAGGAGAACGCCGACGCGCTTCTGATCGGCAACCGCGACCGCTCGGCGCTGGAGACCGAGATCCAGGACGAGATCTCAGGAAACATCGAGGAGATCCGGCGGATCGTGGCGCGCGAGATCGAGGTCGACGGCGAGGAGGAACTGGAAGAGCTGCGGCTTCTTGCGATGATCGAACGTCAGATTGCGGATGTCGTCCGCCTGTATGGCGACCTTGCCCCGCGCGGTGTTCCGCCCGAAGCCCCGGCTCAGGACCGACTTGTCGAGCTTCTGGACAGCAGGATCGACGCAACCCTGTCGAGCCTGATCGGCATCGCCCTGGCCGGCGAGCGCGAGGAGGTCGACAATGTGACTGCACAGGCATCGGCGTTCCGCACCCTTGTCAACCGCCTTTCGGCTGCCATCCTGGGGCTGCTGCTGACAACCACGCTTGCAGTTGCCATCCTCTATCGCCGCAACGTCGCCCGCCCGCTCGATGCGCTGGTGCGCGGGGCCGAAGCCTACCGCCGGGGCGACTTCGCAAGCCCCATCCCGGCCCGGGGGGCGACCGAACTGAGGGGCCTTGCCGCGACCCTGTCGGCGATGGCCGCAGAGATCGGTGCGCGCGAGCACGACCTGCGCGACCAGGCCCGCAGGCTCGAGACGCGGGTGGCCGAGCGCACGTCCGAGCTGCAGACCATCCTGACCCGCTTCGAGCAGGTCGAGGCGAGCCGCCGCCAGATGATGGCCGATGTCAGCCACGAGCTGCGCACCCCCCTGACCATCATCCAGGGCGAAGCCGACATCGCGCTGCGGACCGGCGGGTCGGATCGCGACCAGCAGGTCGAGTCCTTCTCGCGCATCCGCGACGCAGCGCGCCACTCGAACCGGATCGTCGACGACCTTCTTCTGATCTCGCGGGAAGAAGCCGGGCAACTCCGGCTCGACCTGCGCAACGTGGATCTCGATGCGTCGCTGGCCGAGGCCGCGGACATGGCCCAGGCGCGTATCGACGTCCTGCGCCTCGGTCAGCCGGCCAGCGCGCGGGTCGATCCCGTGCGCCTGAGGCAATGCCTTCTGGCGGTCATGAACAACGCCTCGCGCTATGGTGGGCAGACCGTCCGTGCCTGGGTCGAACGCAGCACCGAGGGCTACGACATCCTCGTCGAAGACGACGGACCGGGCATGAGCGACGCCGAGAAGGACCAGGCCTTCCACCGCTTCTTCCGCGGCTCGGGCGCGCAGGGCACCGGGATCGAGGGTACAGGCCTTGGCCTGCCGATCGTCCGGTCGATCATGAATGCCCATGGCGGCAGCGTCGATCTTGCCGACCGCGACGGCGGCGGCCTTGTCGTCCGGCTCCGCTTTCCCGCCGCGCTGCGCAGCGTGCCCGCTGCGGCCGGCGAAAAAACCCGCCGACGCGCGGAATAACCCCCCTTTCCGGCCGTTTGTGACACGTGGATTGATCCGGAGAACAAGGGTAAGGGGCGAACGGCAAGATGCATATCCTGATGATCGAGGACGAACCGCGGGTGGCAGACTTCGTTCGCCGCGGGCTTCGCGCCGAGGGCTGGTTGATCGACCACGCTTCAAGCGCCGAAGACGGCCTCCAACGGCTGAGGGAGGGACCCTACGACCTTGTGCTGCTGGACGTGATGCTTCCCGGCATGTCGGGCGACGATCTGTGCCGCAGCCTGCGTGCCGCGCGAAATCCGGTCCCGATCCTGATGCTCAGCGCGCTCGGCTCAACCGACGACCGCGTCCACGGGCTCCGGACCGGGGCGGACGACTACCTTGCAAAGCCCTTCGAGTTCGACGAGCTGGTCGCGCGGATCGAGGCGCTTCACCGCCGGAATCACGCTCCCGCCGCGCCGGAGACCGGTCGCACCCTGACGCTGGGGCCGCTGTCCTTCGACCCGGACGCAATGCGCCTGACGCTCGATGGCGCGGAACTGGATATGTCGAGCAAGGAACGCGATGTCCTCGTTCTCCTGATGAAAAACGCCGGGCGCGTCTGCGCGCGGGAACGGCTCCTGAATTCGGTCTGGGGCCTCGACGCCGACCCGCTTACCAACGTGGTCGACGTCACGGTCAGCCGCATCCGCCCCAAGCTGGGAGAGGCCGCGGACATGATCACGACGATCCGGAACTATGGCTATCGGCTGGACGTCTGAGCCGCCCTTGATCCCTTCAGGCGGCAGATGGACGGGTTCCGCAAGCGAATCCTGAAAAACGTTCGCGCGGGCCTAAGGCCCGATCAGAGCTGCGGCTCCATTCTACAGCAGAACGAGGGGCGGACTGTCGGTATCGCCGTGTAGGAATGGATTGGTGGAGCCAAGGGGAGTCGAACCCCTGACCTCTTGAATGCCATTCAAGCGCTCTCCCAACTGAGCTATGGCCCCACCGGAGGTCCGGGCGCCCTGGGGCGCCCGCGCGAGACATCTAGGGAAGCGGGCCGAACTCCGCAAGCGAAAAATCGGCCGCCGGAAGAGGCGTCAGACCTCTTCGTCGTCGCCGCCGACGTCGGCGATATCGTCGAGCGAGACGTTGTCGTCGTCCTCGTCCTCGAGAAGCTCATCCTCGAGATCGACGTCGTTGTCGTCTTCGATGATGACGTCGTCCAGTTCGTCGTCGTCGCGGGCCACGACCTTCGACGCGGCCTTCTCGGACACGAGCGACCGGCCCCTCGGCCCTTCGAGCGTGACGACCTCGCCGGTGTAGGGGCTGACGATCGGGGTCTTGTTGAGGTCGTAGAAGTGCCTGCCGGTCGTCGGGCAAAGGCGCTTGGTCCCCCAGTCTTCCTTGGGCATGTCGATCCTCGGGTGGATTCGGTCTGTGGTGTGAACCGGCGTCCCGTGCCACAGGCGCAGGGTGGTGTCAAAGCCTTTCGCGGCGTCCAGCTCTGCGCCGCCGGGGTTCTTCCGTGCCAGCGCGTCGGCTGGTAAACGGAGCAAGGGCGGCACGGTCGGCGAGGACACATGGGCAGCGAGTGGCTGGACGGCGATCCACCGGTCGAGATCGCGTTGCGGCGCAGCGGCGCGGCGCGGCGCTATTCCCTGCGGGTCTCGGGGCTGGACGGGCGGGTGACGCTGACGCTGCCGCGCCGCGCGAGCCTTGCCGAGGGCCTGGCCTTCGCGCGGTCGCGCGAGGGATGGATTCGGCGCGCGCTGGCAGCCCACGCCCCGGTGCTGGACGTGGTGCCGGGGGCCGTGCTGCCCGTCGAGGGGCAGCCGCTCATGATCGACGTTGGGCCGGTCAGGGCGGCGCGGATCGAGGGTCCGCGGCTTCTGGTGCCGTCCGCAGGTCCGCCCGGATCGCGCGTGGCCGCCTTTCTCAAGGCCACGGCACGGCGGCGCCTGTCCTCGGCGGCCGGACGCCACGCCGCAGCGCTTGGCCGGCCGCTGGGCCGGATCACGCTGCGCGATCCGCGCTCGCGCTGGGGGTCCTGCTCGTCGTCGGGCGATCTCATGTTCTCGTGGCGGCTGGTGATGGCGCCGCCCGAGGTGCTGGACTACGTGGCCGCGCACGAGGTGGCGCATCTGGCCGAGATGAACCACTCCCCCGCGTTCTGGGCCGTCGTCGCGCGGCTCTGCCCCGGCTACGGGCCGCTGCGCGCCTGGCTCCGCGCCGAGGGCGCGGCGCTGCACCGCTACCGCTTCGGCGATTGACCGGCCGCGGCCGGGCGATCACACTCGGCCCCATGCTTCTTGACACCAGGCGGGCCGAGGGCGGGGGTGGCGCCCAGCACGACAGGCTCTACCGCACGCTGCGCGCCCGCATCATGCACGGCGAGATCGAACCCGGGCGGGCGCTGACGCTCCGCGGGCTGGCAGCGCAGTTCGGCGTGTCGATGACCCCTGCCCGCGAGGCGGTGCGGCGCCTCGTGGCCGAGGGCGCCCTGACCCTGTCGGCCTCGGGGCGGGTCTCGACGCCCGAACTCACGCCCGAGCGGATCGAGGAACTGGCCGCCGTCCGCGCGCTTCTGGAACCCGAGCTTGCCTCGCGGGCGCTGCCGCGTGCGCATATGGCGCTGATCGACCGGCTTCAGGCCATCAACGCCTCGAACGCCGAGGCCGTGGCCAAGCACGATGCCATCGCCTACATCCGCACGAACCTCGAATTCCACCGTACGCTCTACCTGCGCGCCCAGGCGCCCACGATCCTCGCGCTGACCGAGACGGTGTGGCTCCAGCTTGGTCCGACGATGCGCGCGCTCTACGGCCGCCGCACCCGCACCGACCCGCCGCAGCACCACCGCATGATCATCGCCGCGCTGAAGGCCGGAGACGAGCCGGGGCTGAGGCTGGCGGTGCGCACCGACGTGACCCAGGGGCTCAGGATGCTGATCCAGTAGGGCGGCCGAGCCTAGGGCCGCTTCTTCGAACGCCAGCTGTCCAGCCAGCGGCTGAACCGTCCGCGCGCCGCGTCGGCCCGCTGGTCGACGCGGTCCCAGGCTTCGCCCACGTCGGCGAGCGCCGGGTCGATGGTGCGCTCGCGGAACTGCGCCCACATCCGCCACAAGAGCAGGGCCATCCCCCCCATGATGGTCAGGATCACGATGTTCAGCCAGGGGATCAGGCGCACGTCGGGCCCCTCGACCGGGCGGATCGACACGGCGTTGGGGAAGATCGACAGAAGCTCGTTGCGCCAGCCGTAGTGCGTGATCGCGACCCATTGCGGGGCCTGGGCAGTCGACCGGAAATCCTCGGCCTGGGTCTGGAGGTTCGCGGTGTCGAACTTGAAGTACGGCGGCCAGGACCAGCCGGTATCCTCGTTGCGATAGACCCGCGGCCGGCCGCGGGTGTCGACCGTCTGGATGAACTGGATATCGCGGTTCGTCAGCGTGCCCGACTGGTCGTCGGGGTTTGCCCAGAAGATGCGCGTCCAGTCGTTCAGGTCCTGCCGTTCCAGATAGGTGCTGACCACGCGGACCACGTCGCGCTGCGGCAGCGTGTAGTGCAGGAAGCCGACCACGAACAGCGCAACCAGGGCGAATAGGGTCCATTTCACGTAGCGCATCGGCCCGGCCTCATTCGTGGAAGTTGATGAAATAGAGGATCACCGCGATCACCGCCGTCGGAACGATGTAGACGCCGAGGATGAGCTTCGGCCTGAGAGAGGCGTCGTATTCCCGCATGCCGGCTTCCACATAGGCATTCCTGTCGCCGGATGCACCCTCCCGCTCCCAGCGTTTCTCCAGCCGCTCGCGGCGCAGCGACCGCGCATAGATCCGGATCAGCCAGTAGAAGATCGTCATCACCACGAAACCGACGACGACCAGGCGGGCGAGGGCGATCATCGCGTGGGCCTCCTGACCGCGCCCCAGGGGCCGACGAGACCCACCAGGTCGTCGTCGGCGGCCTTGGGCGCAGGTTCTTCCATGCCGGGTTCGGGGCCGAACAGGGCGGCCCGGGTGCCGGCCTTGTCCATCTGGTACTCGCTTGCCAGGAAGTCGGCGACATAAGTCTTCTTCGCCTCGCTCCACCCGGCATAGGCGGCGTAGAACGCCTGCTTGTGGCAGATGAACAATTGCCGCACGTCCAGCGGCGCAAGCTCGGCCAGCAGCATGTTGACAAGGTCGCGGTCCGCCTGCGGGCGGGCGCGCAGCGAATAGAAGTAGGCCGGGTGTTCCGAGGTGATCCGCGGCCAGGGACCGCCGCCCTCGACCCAGCGCAGCAGCGCCGCAAGGCCCAGGAACTCCTGCGGCAGGGCGTTGCCGAGCGTACCGGCAAAGCGGCGCAGGTCGCGCCGGGTAGCGCCCTGCAGGTCGACGCCCAGGGCGTCGGCGGCGTCGAGCAGGATGAAGTCCATCTTCTGGTGCAGGATCGCCGCCGCATCGACGCCGCGGGCCTTCACGATGGGTTCCACCAGCTCGTTGCGGTCGAGGAACCGGGCGATGCCGTTGCGGTCGGAGAAGTCCAGCACCGTGTCGACCGGCAGCTTGCCCAGCCGCTCCTTCGGGCCGACCGAGATCGCGGCGGGGCGGTCCGCGCCGCGGAACAGGTAGAGCCCGCCGAAGTGCGAGGTCCAGAAATTCGCCTGTTCGAAGGTGCGGGCGGGCAGGTCGATGGGGTTGCGGGTGACATCGCCCGTCACCTTGGCCAGTCCGATCATCTCGGCGATCAGCACGTCGTCCCACCAGGCGTCGGGTTCGGTGCGGAAGCGGTGGATGCGCTCGGCCAGGCGCCGCCCCTCGGCCACCTGGGCGGTCGTGGTGTCGGCGCGCACGGTGATCTTGCGGATGTCGAAAAGCCGCGCGGCCGAGGACAGGTCGAACACCGTCCCGTCCAGTTCCCCCGCCACCGCGTCGCGGGCGGTCAGCGCGAAAAGCTGGGGCTCGTTCTCCTCGATGAAGCTGCGCAGGATCCCGCGCGAGGTCGAGAACTGCGCGTTCAAGAGCGGCGCCGTCTTCTGCGCGGT
>JALORM010000163.1 GCA_025458985.1 Paracoccaceae bacterium
CCGGGCAGGACAAAGCAGACGGGCGGGACGAGGCGCCGAAGTCCGACGGGCCTGATCCCGTCGATGCGTTCCTGGCGGCGATCGCCGCGAAGGCTGGCCTTGCCGGTGCGGCGGAAGTGCAGGGGGCGGATGCCGTCCCGGACGCTGAACCGGGCGATGCGGCTGCCCCCAAGGCCGCGGCAGCGCCCGGCGAGGGCGACGACGACACCATGGACTTCCGCTCGGCGGTCGCCGCGCTGATGGCGATCCGCGGGCCGGCTGCGGGCTCCGCAGATGGCGACGCGCCGGCGGGCGGGGAACCGGAAGACGGCGCCCTTGTCGCGGGCGAGACTCCGGATCGTCCCGTCGAAGTGGCCGATCCGGTGACTGTTCTGGACACGGTCGCGGATTCAGGATCGGACGCGGGTCCCGATCGGCCGGCAATCGAGCTGACGTCCGAGCTTGACGGGACCTTGGCCGATGCAGGGGATGTGCCCGAGGGGGCGCCGCGCACCGATGTAGCCCTTGCGGACGAGACCGACCCGGCGATCGAAGAGGGCCCGGTTCCCGGGGACGCGGCAGAGGAGGCAGGAGCCGAGACTGGCGCCGGGGAAACCCGTTCGGACCCGGCCGCGGCGGACGCAGACCTGGCCGCTTCCGACCGGCCGGAGCAGGCGGCCGTGATCGAGGCAGGGGACGGGCCGGAGGCGCCCGTGGCTGCGCTTGCGGATGGGGCAGATGCCGAGGCCGAGTTCCTGCGCGGCGAAGCCGCAGCGGACAGGGCCGACGAGCCTGCGGCAGAGGAGCCGATGCACGAGGCGCCGGACGGAGACGCCGACCTCCGGCCTCTCGACACAGTTTCCGGGCGGTTCTCGGAACTGGCCGCAGCTGCGGCGGCGGGGCGGCTTGCCGCGCGCGCCAAGGTGGACCGTCGCGCCGGCCCGTCGTTCGGTGCCCTCCTTGCAGCCCGGCGGGCGGAACTGAAGGCACACCCCCACGGCAAGGCGGCGCCGCCGCAGGACGAGTGACCCGCCCGCTCCGGGCTTGAATCCGGCGCGCCGGGGGCGTATCTCGCGCCCTGCGACCGGCGGCAAGGACCACAGCATGGCCAAGACCAATCCCTTCCAGTTCCTTCAGCAGACCCGGGCCGAAGTGGCCAAGGTGGTCTGGCCGTCGCGCCGCGAGGTCGGGCTGACCACGGCCATGGTCGCGGTGATGGCGACGCTGACGGCGATCTTCTTCTTCCTCGTCGACCTCACCATCCGCACCGGGCTTCAGGCGGTGCTCAACTACTTCGGCTAGGTCGGCCGCAAGGGGAATTCCGCGTCGCCGCCCTTGATCTCGGGGTCGGCGGGCGGTAAGGCGGGCGGCGTTTCCACAGACCGGCGTGCAATGATTCGAATTGCGCGCCGTTGTTTGTTCGGCAAACGCCAGAAATTCAGGACGGTCCGGCGCTGGCGCCGGAGGGCGCAAGGGCAGGCAGGCGATGGCGAAGCGGTGGTATTCGGTGAGCGTCCTCTCGAACTTCGAGAAGCGCGTCGCCGAACAGATCAGGCATGCCGTGGCCGACAAGGGGCTCGAGGACGAGATCGAGGAAGTCCTCGTCCCGACCGAGGAAGTGCTGGAGATCCGCCGCGGCAAGAAGGTCACGACCGAACGCCGCTTCATGCCGGGCTACGTCCTGGTGCGGATGGAGATGAACGACCGGACCTATCACCTGATCAACTCGATCAACCGGGTAACCGGGTTCCTCGGGCCGCAGGGCAAGCCGATGCCGATGCGCGACGCCGAGGTGAACCAGATCCTCAACCGCGTCGAGGAGGGGGAGGTCGCGCCGCGCAGCCTCATCACCTACGTGGTGGGCGAGACGGTTCAGGTGACCGACGGCCCGTTCGAAGGCTTCTCGGGCATGGTCGAGGATGTGGACGACGATGCGCAGCGCCTGAAGGTCAGCGTGTCGATCTTCGGCCGGGCGACCCCGGTCGAACTGGAATTCGCGCAGGTCTCGAAGGGGGCCTGACGATCGCGTGGGAGGCCGTCCCGGGCAGTCGGGGGCCGGACCACTAAACGCATCCTGCCGGATGCCGTGACAGAAGGAGAGGCCGCATGGCCAAGAAAGTGGTTGGGCAGCTCAAGCTGCAGGTGAAGGCGGGGCAGGCCAACCCCTCGCCGCCCGTGGGCCCGGCGCTGGGCCAGCGGGGCATCAACATCATGGAATTCTGCAAGGCCTTCAACGCGAAGACGCAGGAGATGGAGCCGGGCTCGCCGGTCCCGACCGTCATCACCTACTACGCCGACAAGTCCTTCACCTTCGAGACCAAGACCCCCCCGGCGTCGTTCTACCTCAAGAAGGCGGCGGGCCTGAAGCCGGTGGGCAAGCGCAACCGGCCGAAGGGCTCGGAGAAGCCTGGCCGCGTCGTGGCCGGCACAGTGACCGTGGCTCAGGTGCGCGAGATTGCCGAGGCCAAGATGAAGGACCTCAGCGCGAACGACGTGGAAGCGGCGATGCAGATCATCCTGGGATCCGCCCGGTCGATCGGCATCGAGGTCAAGGGGTAAGCGCCATGAGCAAGATCGGAAAACGGGCGCAGGCCGCACGGGCCGCCTTCGAGGGCAAGTCGAACCTGAGCGTCGAGGAGGCCCTGGCGCTGGTCAAGGCCAACGCCAAGGCGAAGTTTGACGAGACCGTCGAGGTCGCGCTGAACCTCGGCGTCGATCCGCGCCACGCCGACCAGATGGTGCGCGGCGTCTGCGCGCTGCCGAACGGCACCGGCAAGACGGTGCGCGTGGCGGTGTTCGCGCGCGGCGCCAAGGCCGACGAGGCGAAGGCCGCGGGTGCCGACATCGTCGGCGCCGAGGACCTGGTCGAGACGATCCAGGGCGGCAAGATCGACTTCGACCGCTGCATCGCGACGCCCGACCTGATGCCGCTTGTCGGGCGTCTGGGCAAGGTGCTCGGCCCCCGCAACCTGATGCCGAACCCCAAGGTCGGCACGGTGACGATGGATGTCGGCCAGGCGGTCAAGGCCGCCAAGGGCGGCGAGGTCCAGTTCAAGGTCGAGAAGGCCGGGATCATCCAGTCGGGCATCGGCAAGGTGTCGTTCGACGACGCGAAGCTCGCGCAGAACCTGCGCGCCTTCGTCGAGGCGGTGAACAAGGCCAAGCCCTCGGGCGCCAAGGGCACCTACCTCAAGAAGGTGTCGGTCTCGTCCACGATGGGCCCGGGCGTCAGCGTCGATCTGGCCTCGGCGACGAGCCAGGGCTGAAGCGCCGGCGGGCGGTCGCCCGCCTGTAGAAATGGTGGCGGGCGGTTGCCCGCCAGAAGGAATTCCGCCGGGCCTTCGGGCGTGGCGGATGGCGGGGCGGCCCGCGAGGGTCGCCGCGTCCTGTCCGAGACGGAGGGTGCCTTTCGGGGCTTAATTTCCTTCCCGAGACGGGAGAACGAGAAGGATTTACCGAGGCTTGCCTCGGGCGATCTGGCCCTCGGGACCCCGTGCAGACGGACCCGAACGCTCCGGCCGCCAGGCCGGGGCAGACATGAGCCGGAGGGGGAAACCCTTCCATACTTGGAGCGAAACTGTGGATAGAGCCCAGAAAGAGAAAGTGGTCGACGAGCTCGGCCAGATCTTCGAAAGCTCTGGCGTGGTCGTGGTTGCACGCTACGCGGGTCTCACGGTTGCCGAGATGCAGGACCTCCGCGCGCGCATGCGCGAAGCGGGCGGTTCCGTGCGCGTTGCCAAGAACAGGCTCGCCAAGATCGCCCTCGAGGGCAAGCCCGGTCAGGCCATGACCGAGCTTCTCAAGGGCATGACCGTTCTCGCCTATTCCGAAGATCCCGTGGCGGCAGCCCGGGTCGCGGTGAAGTTCGCCAAGGACAACTCGAAGTACGAGATCCTCGGCGGCGCCATGGGCGAGACGTTCCTGGACCCGAACGGGGTCAAGGCGGTCTCCGACCTGCCGTCGCGCGAAGAGCTTATCGCTCAGGTCGTGTCGTGCATCGGGGCACCGGCTTCGAACCTGGCCGGGGCCATTGGCGCACCTGCTTCGAACATCGCGGGCATCCTCTCCACCCTGGAGGAGCGGGCTGCCGCTTGAGCAACTTGGTGAGCCCCGCGGCGCTTGAACCGCCCGCGTTGGGACACATCTTAGAGAACGGATGAGAGAAATGGCTGATCTGAAGAAACTTGCCGAACAGATCGTGGGTCTTACCCTTCTGGAAGCCCAGGAACTGAAGCAGATCCTCAAGGACGAGTACGGCATCGAGCCCGCCGCCGGCGGCGCGGTGATGATGGCCGCCGCCCCCGGCGCCGCCCCGGCGGAAGCCGCCGAGGAAAAGACCGAGTTCGACGTCGTTCTGAAGAACGCCGGCCCGAACAAGATCAACGTGATCAAGGAAGTCCGCGCCATCACCGGCCTTGGCCTGAAGGAAGCCAAGGACCTCGTGGAAGCGGGCGGCAAGGT
Organism: Paracoccaceae bacterium; assembly: GCA_025458985.1. Classification (GTDB taxonomy): domain Bacteria; phylum Pseudomonadota; class Alphaproteobacteria; order Rhodobacterales; family Rhodobacteraceae; genus JALORM01. The sequence continues at coordinate 4,441 of JALORM010000163.1, forward strand.
CAAGGAAGGCGTCAACAAGGCCGAGGCCGAGGACATCAAGAAGAAGCTGGCCGATGCCGGCGCCGAGGTGGACCTGGCCTGAGGGCATCGGGGCCTCGGCCCCGCCAAGGATCGAAGGCTGGAGGCGGCAAATCCGCCTCCGGCCGAACCTGTCTTGGGAAGGGCCCTCGGCGTCAGGACCCTTCCCAAGGCGAGGTTCGGGGCTCGGGTGCCCGCCGGTGGGACGGCGGGCGGGAATGGAGCCCCGTTTGCCGATTTCGTGAGCGGACCGCCCCCCAGGCCCAGGGGGCAGGCGGTGCCGCACAGGACGAAAGGTGACCACGAGCATGGCGCAAGCGTATGTCGGCCAGAAGCGTATCCGCCGGTACTACGGCAAGATCCGCGAAGTTCTGGAAATGCCGAACCTGATCGAGGTGCAGAAAAGCTCCTACGATCTGTTCCTCGACTCCGGCGACGGCGACAAGCCGCAGGACGGCGAAGGCATCCAGGGTGTCTTCCAGTCGGTGTTCCCGATCAAGGATTTCAACGAGACCGCTGTGCTGGAGTTCGTGCGCTACGAACTCGAGAAGCCGAAATACGACGTGGACGAGTGCCAGTCGCGCGACATGACCTATTCGGCGCCGCTGAAGGTGACGCTGCGGCTCATCGTGTTCGATGTCGACGAGGAGGAACAGGATGTCTACATGGGCGACATGCCCCTGATGACGAACAACGGCACGTTCATCGTGAACGGGACCGAGCGAGTCGTCGTCAGCCAGATGCACCGCAGCCCCGGCGTGTTCTTCGACCACGACAAGGGCAAGACGCACTCTTCGGGCAAGCTGCTCTTCGCCTGCCGGATCATCCCCTACCGCGGCTCGTGGCTCGACTTCGAATTCGACGCCAAGGACCTCGTGTTCTCGCGCATCGACCGCCGCCGGAAGCTGCCGGTGACGACGCTGCTCTATGCCCTCGGCATGGACCAGGACGCGATCATGGGCGCCTATTATGACACCGTGACCTTCCGCCAGGTGAAGAACAAGGGCTGGGCCACCCGGTTCTTCCCCGAGCGGGTGCGCGGCACGCGGCCGACCTATGACCTCGTCGACGCCAAGACCGGCGAGGTGATCGCCAAGGCCGGCGACAAGGTCACCCCGCGGACGGTCAAGAAGCTGATCGACGACGGCAAGGTGACCGAGCTTCTGGTGCCCTTCGACGCCATCCTCGGCCGCTTCGTGGCGCGCGACATCGTCGACGAGAAGACCGGCGCGATCCATGTCGAGGCGGGCGACGAACTGACGTGGGAGCTTGACCGCGACGGCGGGGTGAAGGGCGGGACGCTCAAGACCCTTCTCGATGCCGGCATCACCGAGATCCCGGTGCTCGACATCGACAACGTCACCATCGGCGCCTACATCCGCAACACGATGGCCGCGGACAAGAACTGGAACCGCGAGACCGCGCTGATGGACATCTACCGCGTCCTGAGGCCCGGCGAGCCGCCGACGGTCGAGGCCGCCTCGGCGCTCTTCGACCAGCTGTTCTTCGATTCCGAGCGCTACGACCTGTCGGCCGTGGGCCGGGTGAAGATGAACATGCGCCTCGACCTCGATGCGCCCGACACCCAGCGCACGCTGCGCCGCGAGGACATCATCGCCTGCGTCAAGGCGCTGGTCGAACTGCGCGACGGCCGGGGCGAGATCGACGACATCGACCACCTCGGCAACCGCCGGGTGCGCTCGGTCGGCGAGCTGATGGAGAACCAGTACCGTGTCGGCCTGCTGCGCATGGAGCGCGCGATCAAGGAGCGGATGTCCTCGGTCGAGATCGACACGGTGATGCCGCAGGACCTGATCAACGCCAAGCCGGCGGCGGCGGCGGTACGCGAGTTCTTCGGGTCCTCGCAGCTGTCGCAGTTCATGGACCAGACGAACCCGCTGTCGGAGGTGACCCACAAGCGCCGCCTGTCGGCGCTGGGGCCGGGCGGCCTGACGCGCGAGCGTGCGGGCTTCGAGGTCCGCGACGTGCACCCGACGCACTACGGCCGGATGTGTCCGATCGAGACCCCCGAAGGCCAGAACATCGGCCTCATCAACTCGCTCGCGACCTTCGCGCGGGTGAACAAGTATGGCTTCATCGAGACCCCCTACCGCCGGGTCATGGACGCGCAGGTCACCGACGAGGTGGTCTACATGTCCGCCACCGAAGAGATGCGCCACACCATCGCTCAGGCGAACGCGCGGCTCGACGCCGAAGGCCGGTTCCTCAACGACCTCGTCTCGACCCGCAAGGGCGGCGAGTTCATGCTGAACCCCGCCGACAGCGTCGACCTGATCGACGTGTCGCCGAAGCAGCTTGTGTCCGTTGCGGCCTCGCTGATCCCGTTCCTCGAGAATGACGACGCCAACCGCGCTCTGATGGGCTCGAACATGCAGCGCCAGGCGGTGCCGCTGCTGCAGTCCGAGGCGCCCTTTGTCGGCACCGGGATCGAGGGCGTGGTTGCCCGCGACTCCGGCGCCTCGATCATGGCGCGCCGGTCCGGCGTGATCGATCAGGTCGACGCCAGCCGGATCGTCGTGCGCGCAACGGGCGAACTTGACCCTTCCGACCCCGGCGTGGACATCTACCGCCTCCGCAAGTTCAAGCGGTCGAACCAGTCGTCGACCATCAACCAGCGCCCGCTGGTCAAGGTGGGCGATACGGTGGCCAAGGGTCAGGTCATCGCCGACGGCCCCTGCACCGACATGGGCGAGCTGGCGCTGGGCCGCAACGTGGTCGTCGCGTTCATGCCGTGGAACGGCTACAACTACGAGGACTCGATCCTGATCTCGGAGCGGATCCACCGCGACGACGTCTTCACCTCGATCCACATCGACGAATACGAGGTGGCGGCGCGGGACACCAAGCTGGGCCCCGAAGAGATCACCCGCGACATCCCCAACGTCGGCGAGGAAGCCCTGCGCAACCTCGACGAGGCGGGCATTGTCTACATCGGCGCCGAGGTGCAGCCGGGCGACATCCTGGTGGGCAAGATCACGCCCAAGGGCGAAAGCCCGATGACGCCGGAAGAGAAGCTTCTGCGCGCCATCTTCGGCGAGAAGGCCTCGGACGTCCGCGACACCTCGCTGAGGCTGCCCCCCGGCGCCTACGGCACGGTGGTCGAGGTGCGGGTGTTCAACCGCCACGGCGTCGACAAGGACGAACGCGCGCTGCAGATCGAGCGTGAGGAAGTCGAACGCCTC
>JALORM010000164.1 GCA_025458985.1 Paracoccaceae bacterium
ATCCATCGCCGGCGTGAGCCACACGATCCGCGCCACGCGCCCCAGCGCAACCTGCGCCGCCGCCTTGCCGTCGATGCGGACCTGCCGCGCCCCGCCCGGTTCGGCCCAGGTCTCGACCTCGTGCTCTCGCCCGAGGCTCTCCAGTACCGCAGAGACCTTCCAGCCAAGGCCCTCCGGGCGCCGCACGATCTCGTCCGCCGCCGCGCGCCTGAGGCCGCGTCCGGGCGACAGCAGCGACACCGCCTCGAGGATGTTGGTCTTGCCGGCCCCGTTCGGCCCGAAGATCGCCACCGCCCGCCCGTCCGGCGCCAGCCGCGCCGACAGGTGGCTGCGGAAGTGCGACAGCCTCAGCCCCGTCACCGCAAGCCGCACCGGACCTGCTCCTTCATTCTGTCGGAAATCCTCCCGGGGGTGCGGGGGCAAGCAGCCCCCGCGCCGCCGACCGTCACACGCGCATCGGCATCACGACGTAGACCGCCGACGTGTCGTTCCCTTCGCGCATCAGGGTCGGATCGCCCGACGAGTTGAACAGGAACACCGCATTCTCGCGGTCCACCTGGCTCGCGATCTCCAGCAGGTACTTGGCGTTGAAGCCGATCTCGAGCCGCTCGTCAGCATAGGCGACCGCCAGTTCCTCTTCGGCCGCGCCGCTGTCGGGAGCGTTGACCGACAGCACCAGCCGGTCCTCGTCGAGGGAAAGCTTCACCGCCCGGCTCCGTTCGGACGACACCGTGGCGACGCGGTCGACGGCCTGCGCGAAGTCGGCGGCGTCGACCTCCAGCCGGCGGGTGTTGCCCGCCGGGATCACCCTTGCGTAGTCGGGGAAGGTCCCGTCGATCACCTTTGAGGTCAGCGTGATCGCAGGGGTCGCGAAACGCACCTTGGTCTCGCTGACGCTGACGGCGATCTGCATGTCGTCGTCGTCGAGAAGCTTCCGAAGCTCGCCCACCGTCTTGCGCGGCACGATCACACCGGGCATCCCTGCCGCGCCCTCGGGCAGGGGCGCGTCGATCCGTGCGAGCCGGTGGCCGTCGGTGGCCACGCAGCGCAGCACCTTGCCACCATCGGCATCGGCCACATGCATGTAGACGCCGTTGAGGTAGTAGCGCGTCTCCTCGGTCGAGATCGCGAACTTCGACTTGTCGAAGAGCCTCCGCAGCACCGGCGCGGGGCAAGAGAAGTTCGAGGAATACTCCGACGAGGCCATCACCGGAAAGTCTTCCTTCGGCAGCGTCGCCAGCGAGAAGGTCGACCGGCCCGCGGTCACCGTCAGCCGCCCCGCCACGCTGTCGTCCGTCAGGCCGACCAGCGCCCCGTCGGGCAGCTTTCGGACGATCTCGTGCAGCGTGACGGCGCTGACGGTGGTCGCGCCCGCGCGTTCCACCTGGGCCTTCGCCTTGTCCACCACCTCGATGTCGAGGTCGGTGGCGCGGAAGCTCACCGTGTCGCCCTCGGCCTCGATCAGCACGTTGGCGAGGATCGGGATCGTGTTGCGCCGCTCGACGACCGACTGCGCCTGACCGACCGCCTTGAGAAGCGCGCCGCGTTCGATGCTGATCTTCATGTCCGCTCCCCACCCCGGCGCGACGCACCGGGCCTTTCCCACCGCCGGGCCCACCGCCGGGACGGCAGAATTAGCCGAATGTCTTGTCGGCACAAGCCCCCATGCGGCAGCCTCGCCCCGCGCAGCGCCCTCAGGATTCCAGCATCCGCCGCAGCAGTTCCAGGTCTTCGGCCAGCTGCGGGTCGGTGCCCTTCAGCTCGTCGATGCGCCGGACTCCATGCATGACCGTGGTGTGATCGCGCCCGCCGAAGCGGCGGCCGATCTCGGGTAATGAACGGCTGGTCAGCTGCTTGGCCAGCCACATCGCGATCTGCCGCGGCCGGGCGATCTGGCGCGGGCGCTTTGGCCCCAGCATGTCCGACAGGCGGATGTTGTAGTGCTCGGAGACCTTGCGCTGGATCTCCTCGACGGTGACCTTGCGTTCGGACTGGCGGAGGATGTCGCTCAGGCAATCCTGCGTCAGGTCCAGCGTGATCTCCTTGCCCACGAGCGAGGCGAAGGCGAAGAGCCGCGTCAGCGCCCCCTCCAGAACGCGGACGTTGGTGGTGATCCGGTGCGCGAGGAATTCCAGGACGCCGTCGTGCAGGACCAGGCCCTTGTACTGCTTGCGGTAGTGCTCGGCCTTCTGCTGGAGGATGCCAAGGCGCAGTTCGTAGTCGGTGGGGTGAAGGTCCACCACAAGGCCGCACTGGAGGCGCGACTTGATCCGCTCCTCGAGGTCCTTGATCTCGCCCGGGGCGCGGTCGGCCGATATGATGATCTGCTTGTTCTGGTCCACGAGCGCGTTGAAGGTGTGGAAGAATTCCTCCTGCGTGCTGTCCTTGCCGGCAATGAACTGCACATCGTCCACCATCAGGACATCGACCGACCGGAACAGCGTCTTGAACGCCATCATGTCCTTGTCGCGCAGCGCCTGCACGAAGCGGTACATGAACTGTTCGGCCGACAGGTAGACCACGCGAAGGTCGGGACGGCGGGTCTGAAGTTCCCAGGCGATCGCATGCATCAGGTGGGTCTTGCCGAGGCCCACCCCGCCATAAAGGAAGAGCGGATTGAACGAGACCGGGCCGCCCTCGGCCACACGCCGCGCGGCGGCATGGGCCAGGGCGTTTGGCTTGCCTACAACGAAACTGTCGAAGGTGAAGCGCGCGTCGAGCGGCGCGCCGGGCAGATCGCCCTCGTCGGCCGCCGGACGGGCCCGGCGGCGCGCGGCGGCCGAGGCCGGGCGGTCGGCCGCGTCGTCGGCCTCGGCCGCGCCCGCGGCGGGGCTGAACTCGAGCCGCTTCACCTTGTGCCCCGCTTCCGAGATCAGGCGCAGGATCTGGTCGCCGTAGTTGCGCGACACCCAGTTGCCGACGAACGTCGTCGGCACACGGAAATGGGCGACCTCGTTCACCAGTTCGGCGAACTCGATCGGCTCGATCCAGGTCGTGAAGTTGTTCTTGCCCACCGTCCGACGCAGTTCGGACAGCACCAGCCCCCAGGTGTCGCTCGTCATTCTTGTTTGGCCCATAACTCTCTGATCTGTAAGCCGTCCGCGGTCGTTGAGCCGCGGCCGCACGAGACACATCGCGATGGGCCCACCGCAGTCCTGCGGCGAGAAGCACTCATGACCGAACCGCGGCGCCAGCGCCCCGCGCTTCCACAAGTAGCCGCAAGCGGCCTGCCGGACCGGAAACCTGCCTCCTGCGTCGCAGCCTGGCAGCCCGCAACGCCTGAGCACCCGCACGCCGACGCGGGGTTACCGCGGCGACGGCAGAAAGCACGAGCGAACTCTTCGAAAACAGACGACCGTACCGCGCGGGTCCCTCTGCCGCACGATGGTCCTCTGCCCGTGCCTAGTCCCGTGTCCCCCCAAGACGACGTGAATCGCAGGGGCACGCTAGCAACCGGCCAGCGGCGGCGGCAACAGAACTTCGCGCTTGACTCACGCTTGGGCAAAACGAATCCCGAGGGGCCTTGCAAGCGTGCATCACCCGCCCGCAGACAGGCCGATCAGCGTCCCTTCGCCAACGCGAAACGCCGCCCGGAGGCGGCGCTGGCGGCGGTCGGCAGAAGGGGTCGGCGGCCGGAGAAGGCTCAGGCGCTCGCGCCGGTGCCGAGGCCCTTCACCCGCGCGGCAAGGCGCGACATCTTCCGGGCGACGGTGTTCTTGTGCAGGACGCCCTTGGTGACGCCCCGCATCAGTTCGGGCTGGGCGAGCTTGAGGGCGGCGGCCGCGGCGGCCTGGTCGCCCGAGGCGATCGCCTCTTCGACCTTGCGCAGGAAGGTGCGGATGCGCGAACGGCGCGCGGTGTTCACGGCGTTGCGGCGCACCGTCTGGCGCGCGCGCTTCTTCGACGAGGGGTTGTTGGCCATCTGGTTTCCCACTTTCCGGGTCTGTCATAGCGTCAATGCATGAGACCCGGCAGGGCGGCCGGACGATTCTGGCCTGAAGCGGGCCTCACGCGCATGGTGCGCGGCGCTATAGGCGAAACCGGCCGGCTTGGAAAGACGAAAAGCGCCCGGCTCACCGGTCGCGGAACTGCGCCTCGCGCTTTTCGAGAAAGGCAGCCATGCCTTCCTTCTGGTCTTCGGTCGCAAACAGCGCGTGGAACAGCCGGCGTTCGAAGAGAAGGCCCTCGCGCAGCGTCGTCTCGTAGCTGCGGTTGACCGACTCCTTCACCGCCATGGCGGTCAGCGTCGATTTCTCGGCGATCTTCTGGGCCGCGGCCATCGCCTCCTCGATCAGCTTCTTGGCGGGCACGACCCGGCTGACGAGCCCGGATCGCTCGGCCTCGGCGGCATCCATGAAGCGGCCCGTCAGGTTCATGTCCATGGCCTTGGACTTGCCGACGAAGCGCGTCAGCCGCTGGCTGCCGCCCAGACCCGCCATCGTGCCGAGGTTGATCTCGGGCTGGCCGAACTTGGCCGTGTCGGCGGCAATGATGAAGTCGCACATCATCGCAAGCTCGCACCCGCCGCCCGAAAAGGTCCTCGGTGAAGGCCGCGACGAAGCTCTTGCCCGACATCTCCTTGATGTCGGCGCCTGCGGCGAACGCCTTCTCGGAGCCGGTCAGCACGATGCAGCGCACCCGGTCGTTGGCGTCGGCGTCGCGCAGCGCCTGGGACAGTTCGCCCAGAAGCCCGGTGTTCAGCGCGTTCAGCGCCTCGGGACGGTTCAGCCGGATCAGGGCGACATGGTCCTCGATCTCGACGATGATGGTCTTGTAGGCCATTCCCGCATCTCCCCCGGGGTCGTTGCGTCGGGGCGGAGTCCTAGCACCCCCGGCGCGGGGCGCAAGCCGCTTCGGATTGCTACCTCTGGCAGGACGGGCAGTAGAACGACGACCGCCCCGACTGCACGATGCGGGCGATCCGCCCGTCGCAGCCCGGCGCGGGGCAGGATTCCCCCTCGCGGTCGTAGACCCGGAAGGCATGCTGGAAATAGCCGAGCTCGCCATCCGCCTGGCGGTAGTCGCGCAGCGACGAGCCCCCCGCTGCGATCGCCTCAGCCAGGACCTCGCGGATGATCGGGACCAGCCCCGCGACCCGCGGCGCCGCGATCCGGCCCGCCTTGCGCCGCGGCGACAGGCCGGCGCGGTGCAGCACCTCGCAGACGTAGATGTTGCCCAGCCCCGCGACGATCCGCTGGTCGAGCAATGCCGCCTTGATCGGCGTGTTGCGGCCCTTCATGCGGGCGACGAGGTAATCCTCGTGGAAGGTATTGCCGAGCGGCTCCGGGCCGAGGCCCGCCAGCAGCCAGTGGTCCTCGGCACGGTCCGTCGGCATCAGGTCCATCGCGCCGAAGCGGCGGGCGTCGTTGAAGATGACGCGCGCGCCGCCGGCCATCTCGATCACCACGTGGTCGTGCTTCGACAGGGCCGGCTGCTCGTGATGGAAGTCGCCGATCTTGCGGCCCTGCACGAGGATGCGCCCCGACATGCCCAGGTGGATCAGCAGCGTCTCGCCCGAGGACAGGTCGGCAAGGATGTACTTCGACCTCCGCCTGAGCGCCAGGACGCGCTGCCCCGCCAGCCGCTCGGCCAGCCGGTCCGGCAGGGGCCAGCGCAGGTCGGGCCGCCGCACCTCCGCCGACTCGATCAGACGCCCCTCCAGCGCGCCCGTCAGGCCGCGGCGCACGGTTTCCACTTCGGGCAGTTCGGGCAACGGTTCTCTCCCCCGGTCGGAAGGGTCGCATTGCAGCCCCCCTTCGGCGGCCTATAAGAGGGGTGAGTTTCGCAGGCGCGGCAAGAGGGTCTTCGGCAGGCCATGACGGACAGGCAGGACAGGACGACCCACTTCGGCTTCCGGGAGGTCGCCGAGGACGCGAAGGCCGGCATGGTCCACGGCGTCTTCTCGTCGGTCGCCTCGCGCTACGACGTAATGAACGACCTGATGTCGGGCGGCGTCCATCGGCTCTGGAAGGATGCGATGATGGACTGGCTGGCCCCGCGGCCGGGCCAGCGCCTACTGGACGTCGCCGGCGGGACGGGCGACATCGCCTTCCGCTTCCTGCGCCGTGCGCCCTCGGCCGAGGCGGTCGTGCTCGACATGACCGAGGCGATGCTGGTCGAGGGCCAGCGCCGAGCCGAGGCCGAGAAGCTGGCCGAACGGCTGAACTGGGTCGTGGGCGACGCCATGGCGCTGCCGTTCGGCGATGCCGCCTTCGACGTCTACACGATCAGCTTCGGCATCCGGAACGTCACCCGCATCGAGGACGCGCTGTCCGAGGCGTTCCGCGTGCTGAAGCCCGGCGGGCGGCTTATGGTGCTGGAGTTCAGCCAGCTGCCGAACCCCGCCCTGCAATGGGCCTACGATCGCTATTCGTTCAACGTGATCCCGGCGATGGGCAAGGTCGTCACCGGCGACCGCGACAGCTATCAGTACCTCGTCGAATCGATCCGGAAGTTTCCCGACCAGGACCGCTTCGCCGCGATGATCCGCGCGGCCGGGTTCGAACAGGTGAAGTACCGCAACCTGACGATGGGCGTGGCGGCGCTGCATTCGGGGTGGAAGCTCTGAGGGGGCCGCACAACCTCTGGCGGCTGATCCGCACCGGCGCCACGCTGGAGCGCACCGGCGCCATGGGCGTGGTGTTGGAAGCGTTCCGCGCGCCCCCGCACCTGCGGCTTGCCGCCCGGCTGCTGGGCTGGCCGTTCAAGTGGCTGGGGCTCAGGGGCGACCCCGCGATGCCGCCCGCGACCCGGGCGCTGACCGCACTCGGCCCGGCCTACATCAAGTTCGGCCAGGTGCTGTCGACCCGGCCCGATGTGGTGGGCGACGAGCTTGCCCTGCAGCTCAAGGTGCTGCAGGACCGGCTGCCGCCGTTCCCGACCCGTCTTGCCAAGCGGGCCATCGAATCAGAGCTGGAGCTGCCGGTCGACCGGCTGTTCTCGGAGTTCTCCGAACCCGTCGCGGCTGCCTCGATCGCCCAGGTTCACCGTGCGCGACTGGCCGATACCGGCGAGGAAGTGGCCGTCAAGGTCCTGCGGCCGGGCATCGAGCGGGCCTTCCGCAAGGACATCGACGCGTTCTACTTCGCCGCCCGGATGATCGAGATCCTGTCGCCCGCCTCGCGCCGCCTGCGCCCGACCGAGGTCATCCGCCACTTCGAGGGCGTGGTGATGGGCGAACTGGACCTGCGCCTGGAAAGCTCGGCCGCGGCCGAGTTCGCGGCCAACACCGCGCGCGATGTGGGCATCCGTGTTCCCAAGCCCCAGTGGTTCCTGTCGTCGCGCAACGTGATGACGCTGGGCTGGGCCGACGGAATTCCGATGGGCGATGTCGAGGCGATCCGCGCCGCCGGCCACGACACCGACGCCTTGGGCGAGCGTGTGCTGCAGCTGTTCCTTCTGCACGCGCTGCGCGACGGCTATTTCCACGCCGACATGCACCAGGGCAACCTGAAGGTCGGGGCGGACGGCGAGATCGTGGTCTACGACTTCGGCATCATGGGTCGGCTCGACGAGTATACCCGGCGCGTCTATGCCGAGATCCTCTACGGCTTCATCCGCAAGGACTACCGCCGGGTCGCCGAGGTGCATTTCGAGGCGGGCTACGTGCCCGCCGACCGCGACGTGGACGAATTCGCCCGGGCGCTCAGGTCGGTGGGCGAGCCGATCTTCGGCATGGACGCGACCCGCATCTCGATGGCCCGGCTGCTGGCATACCTGTTCGAGGTGACCGAGCGGTTCGGGATGGAGACCCGGACCGAGCTGATCCTTCTGCAGCGGACGATGGTCGTGGTCGAGGGCGTGGCGCGGTCGCTGAACCCGACGATCAACATCTGGCAGGTCGCCCAGCCCATCGTCGAGAACTACATCCGCCAGAACATCGGGCCCCGTGCGGTGGCCCGCGACCTGGCAAAGACGGCCCGGGTGCTGGCGCGGTTCGGGCCGAAGCTGCCGCAGCTGGCCGAGGCGGCACTGATCCGACAGTCGGCGCCGCCGCCCCCGCCGCCCCGCCGCGGGCGCCTGCGCGATGCGGCGATCGGGATGCTCGGCGCGGCGGTCGGCGCAGCCGTGGCGGCGGCGGCGTTCTGGTACTGAACCCCGCAGCAGCCCGGCCCCGACGGCGCTTGACGACGCGTCGGCCGCTTCCTCCGACGGGTCGCCAAGCGGGAAGTCGGCCTTGCCGCAAGGTAACGCGGCACCGCGCGGTCGGGGCGCCTGCTTGGTGCACGGGAGTGGCCGAGGCCCGTTATCGCGGCTGGCGCAGCGCGCTGACCTCCGATGCCGGAACGGTCGCGCCGCTGGCCAGCACGACCACCGGCTTGCCGTTCTCGACCCGGGCCTCCGTGACCCGCCCGTAGCTCGCGGGCGTGCTGCTGGCCGTCGGCACGCCGTTCGCGAAGCTGACCAGTTCGAAGCTGTAGACACCGGGCAGCACGGTCTGCCCGCCGGACCCCGTGCCGTCCCAGACCAGTGGGTCGGACGATGCCGCCACGGGGACGCGCGCGACCTCGCGGCCGGTCTCGTTGCGTACCACGAGCTGCGCCGCATCCGCCCCCGGCGCGGGGGAAGGCAGGATCGTCACCGGTGCGCCGTCGAACCTGACTGGCGCCTGCGCGCGCGCCTCCATCCCGACCCAGCCCGCGATCTGCGAGATGCCGCCGCCGAGCTGGCCGGTGAGGCCCTGGAGCAGCTCGTTGGTCAGCACCTGCTGCTCGACCGACGAGAAGGTGGCCAGCTGGACGGCGAACTCGTCCGCCGGCTTGGGGTTGAGCGGATCCTGGTTCTGGATCTGTGTCGTCAGCATCTTGAGGAAGGTCTGGAAGTCCGAGCTGAGCCCGGATTTCGCCTGTGCTGCGGGCGGTCTGGCCGAGGCGGCGCCGGAGGCGGCGGCGGTGTTTGCGGTGTTGATGTCCATTCCGGGGGTCCTTGTCAGTTCAAAGCCGAAGGTCGAGGCCGCCCGCCGTCGTGGCGGGCCGGGGCGTGCGGGGCTGGGCCGCAGGCGCGATGGCCGGGGCGGTCGGGTCGCCGGGCGTCGTGCCGGCATAGGCACGGGCCGACGCGCCGCCGCGTGGGTCACGCCCGGGCGTCTGGGACCCGAAGTCGAAGCTGACCGTGCCGTATCCGGCCTCGCGCAGTTCGCGCGCCAGCATCTCGGCGTGGCGGCGGAAGAGGTCGAGCGTCTCGGGCCGCTCGGCCGTGATATGCACGGCGATGTTGCCCTCGGCGCCCGACAGGCCGACGCGCACCGGGCCGAGCTCGGCCGGGTCCAGAGCGATCTCGACGGTGCCCTCGGGCCCGTGGGTCAGGCCGATGGCGACCTGCTGCGCCGCGCTGGCGGCGATGTCGGGCCGCAGGTGCGGCGGAAGACGGGTCGGCGCCGCCTCAGGCATGTCGGCGCGGGCTTCCCGCAGGGGTTCGGCCGCGCCCAGCGCCGCGGGGGCCGGCTCGCCCAAGGCGGAGGACATTGCACCGGGCGCGTCGGCGCCCGCCGCAGGGTCGGCGCCGGCGGAGTCGGCCGGGGCTTCGGCCGTCCCGGCCGGGACCGGCTCGGCCATCGCGGCAGAGAGGGGAGCGACCGTCGACGCGAGC
>JALORM010000165.1 GCA_025458985.1 Paracoccaceae bacterium
GGACCGGTGCTATTTCTGCCACGACGCGCCCTGCGTCACGGCCTGCCCCACGGCGATCGACATCCCGCTGTTCATCCGGCAGATCCAGGCCGGCAACCCCGAGGGCGCGGCCAAGACGATCCTGTCGCAGAACATCCTCGGCGGCATGTGCGCCCGCGTCTGCCCGACCGAGACGCTGTGCGAGGAAGCCTGCGTGCGCGAGGCCGCGGAGGGCGCCCCGGTCGAGATCGGGCGGCTGCAGCGCCATGCGACCGACGCGCTGATGGCGAAGGGTATCCATCCCTTCACCCGTGCGGCGCCGACCGGGCGGCGCGTGGCGGTTGTGGGCGCCGGCCCCGCAGGCCTGTCCTGCGCCCACCGGCTGGCGATGCATGGCCACGACGTCACCATGTTCGACGCCCGCGCGAAGCCGGGCGGCCTCAACGAATACGGCATCGCCGCGTACAAGACGGCCGGAGGCTTCGCCCAGGCCGAGGTCGAGTGGCTGTTGCAGATCGGCGGAATCCGGGTCGAGACCGGCCGGGCGCTTGGCCGCGATCTTACGCTAGACGGGCTCCGGCGGGACCATGACGCCGTGTTCCTCGGGATCGGGCTGGCCGGCGTCAACGCGCTCAGGGCCGAGGGCGAGGAGCGTTCGGGCGTGCGCGACGCGGTCGACTTCATCGCCGAACTGCGCCAGGCGCGCGACCTCTCCGCGCTGCCGGTCGGGCGCGAGGTGGTCGTGATCGGCGGCGGCATGACGGCCGTGGATGCCGCCGTGCAGTCGAAGCTTCTGGGCGCCGAGCATGTCACCATCGTCTACCGCCGCGGCCGCGAGGCGATGGGGGCCAGCGCCTACGAACAGGATCACGCCGCCTCGAAGGGCGTGCGCATCATCACCGGCGCCGCACCGATGCGCATCCTGGGCGAGGGCCATGTCGAGGCGGTGGAGTTCGCCTATACCGAAGAGGGCCCCGACGGCCTGCGCCTGAGCGACCACCACTTCCGGCTGAAGGCCGACCAGGTGTTCAAGGCAATCGGCCAGACGCTGGACGGCACGCCCGAGGGCCTGAGGCTCCAGGGCCGCAAGATCGCGGTCGAGGGGCCGGGGCGGACCTCGCTGCAGGGCGTCTGGGCCGGCGGCGACTGCGCCCTCGGCGGCGACGACCTGACGGTGACGGCGGTGGCCGAGGGCCGCGACGCGGCCGAGGACATCCACGCCATGCTGACGGCCGGTTGAGGCCGGCACCGAGAGAGGAGGAGCCGAGATGGCCAACCTTGCAACGAACTTCGTGGGTATCAGATCGCCCAATCCGTTCTGGCTGGCCTCGGCGCCGCCGACGGACAAGGAATACAACGTCGTGCGCGCCTTCAAGGCGGGCTGGGGCGGCGTCGTGTGGAAGACGCTGGGCGAGGCGGGGCCGCCCATCGTCAACGTCAACGGCCCGCGCTACGGCGTCGTCTACGGCGCAGACCGGCGGGTGCTGGGGCTGAACAACATCGAGCTCATCACCGACCGCCCGCTGGAGGTGAACCTGCGCGAGATCAGCCGTGTCAAGCGCGACTGGCCCGACCGGGCGATGGTGGTCAGCCTGATGGTGCCCTGCGAGGAGCAGGCCTGGAAGGCGATCCTGCCGCTGGTGGAGGAGACGGGCGCCGACGGGATCGAGCTGAACTTCGGCTGCCCGCACGGGATGAGCGAACGCGGCATGGGCTCGGCCGTGGGGCAGGTGCCCGAATACATCGAGATGGTCACCCGCTGGTGCAAGCAGAACACCCGGATGCCGGTGATCGTGAAGCTGACGCCCAACATCACCGACATCCGCTATCCGGCGCGGGCGGCGAAGCGCGGCGGGGCGGATGCGGTCAGCCTGATCAACACCGTCAGCTCGATCACCTCGGTCAACCTCGACACGATGAGCCCCGAGCCCTCGATCGACGGCAAGGGCAGCCACGGCGGCTACTGCGGCCCGGCGGTGAAGCCGATCGCGCTGAACATGGTGGCCGAGATCGCCCGCGACCCCGAGACGGCCGGCCTGCCGATCAGCGGAATCGGTGGCGTCACCACCTGGCGCGACGCGGCCGAGTTCCTGGCGCTGGGCGCCGGCAACGTGCAGGTCTGCACCGCTGCGATGACCTACGGCTTCAAGATCGTGCAGGAGATGGCGGCGGGCCTGTCGGACTGGATGGACGCCAAGGGCTATGCCTCGGTCGCCGAGGTGTCGGGCCGGGCGGTACCGAACGTGACCGACTGGCAGTACCTGAACCTCAACTACGTGACCAAGGCGCGGATCGACCAGGAGGCCTGCATCAAGTGCGGCCGCTGCTATGCCGCCTGCGAGGACACCAGCCACCAGGCGATCTGGATGAAGCCCGGACGGGTGTTCGAGGTGAACGACGCCGAATGCGTCGCCTGCAACCTCTGCGTCGACGTCTGCCCGGTCGAGAACTGCATCACGATGGAGCGGCTGCCGGCCGGGGCGGTGGATACGCGGACCGGCCGCGTCGTGTCCGACGACTACGCCAACTGGACGACGCATCCGAACAACCCGATGGCCCGGGCGGCCGAGTAGCCGCCCGTCGTTTCCTTTTCGTCAACTTTTTCTGCGCAGCGGCGCGGATTGTGCTATCTTCGCGGCGGGCGCAGGGATTTGCGGCGCCCGTCTCTGCGGCGGTTTTCTTCCCGCCGGATCATTTCAGTCGTCTCTTTTCGCGAGGTTTTTCCCATGCCCGACGACCTTCATTCCTTCACGTCCAAGTCGACGCTCGAGCCCAGGCACGGCGAGCACATGCGCGAGATGACGCGCGCGTCGGTCCGTGCGCTGAGCGGCCACGGAGACCCCGGCAAGTTCGGCCGGATGTTCCCGGGGCTCGATCCTCTCGAGACATCCGAGGACAAGCTCTTCGCCCTGGCCGAGGCGATGAAGGACCCCAACCCTGGCAACGCCGCCGGCGACAACGCGGCGATTCCCGCGGGGTTCACCTACCTTGGCCAGTTCGTCGACCACGACATCACGCTGGACCTGACCCCGCCCGACGAGCAGGCGGTCGATCCGCTTGCGACGACGAATTTCCGGTCGCCCGCGCTGGACCTCGATTCGCTCTACGGTCCGGGGCCTTCGCTGGCGCCGCACATGTACGCGCGCGATCCGGCGAACGGGTTCAAGATCGGCGCCAAGCTTCTGGTGGGTCGCGCGCACGAAAGCTTCGACCCGGCGGGCGGCACGGTCCCCTCGCTGCCGAACGACCTGCCGCGGTCGAACGAGGGCCGGGCGGTGATCGGCGACGAGCGCAACGACGAGAACCTTCTTGTCAACCAGACGCACCTGGCATTCCTGAAGTTTCACAACGCGGTGGTCGATCACCTGGGCAACGGCTCCGGTGCGCTGAAGGGCGGGGCGCTGCTGGCAGAGGCGCGTCGGATCACGACCTGGCACTACCAGTGGATCGTCCTTTACGACTTCATCGAGCGGCTGGTGGGCGAAGGCACGATCGACCGCATCCGCCACGAGGGGCGGCGCTTCTACCGGTTCAAGACGCGGCCCTACATCCCGGTCGAGTTCGCGGTCGCGGCCTATCGGCTGGGCCATTCGATGGTGCGCGAATCCTATGACCACAACCGCGTGTTCGGACCCGCGGGCGTGGCGCCGGGGACCCTTGCGTTCCTGTTCCACTTCACCGGCAAGTCGGGCGGGATCGTCGGGGATCTGGCCGCGCAGGACGTGGGCGGCCCGGGCGAGACGATGCACTTCCTGCCGTCGAACTGGGTGATCGACTGGCGGCGGTTCTACGAGTTCGGCGCGGTGCCGCCTGCGGGTGTCACGCGCAATGCCTCGCGCGCGCTCGATCCGCTCATCGTGCCCGCGCTGCACACGCTGCCGGGCGAGGCGAACCGCGAGAAGGTGCTGCCGTTCCGCAACCTGCGCCGCGGCCTGCGGCTGGAGTTGCCGTCAGGGCAGGACGTGGCCAAGGCCATCGGGCTGAAGCCCCTGACCGGGGACGAGCTTGCGACCGACCTGGGCGGCGGCAGCGACGGCACGGTCCTGAAGGAGCAGAAGCTGCACACGGCAACGCCGCTCTGGTACTACATCCTGAAGGAGGCGCAGCTTGTGCATGGCGGCGCCCGGCTGGGACCGGTCGGCGCCACGATCATCGCGGAATGCTTCCTGGGCTTCGTGCACGGCGACCACGACAGCTTCCTGTGGAACCGGCGGAACTGGAAGCCCGAGCTTGCGCCCGCAGGGTCGGACACGTTCACGATGGTCGACATGCTGAACTTCGTGAACGACATCAACCCGCTGGGGTGAGCCGCCGATCCTGGCCGGGGCGGCACCCGCCCCGGGCGCGACACCCTGGCAGACCGTGCCCGCGATCCTTCGCCAGAAGGATCGCCAGGCGCCGTCGCGGCATGTCAGCGCGACAGGTCCAGTTCGTGCGGAGGCTCTTCGGCCGCTGCCTCGGCATAGACGCTGGCGGCCGCGAAAGGTTCGCCGGGCCCGGGTTCGGCCGGCTGCGATGCGGTCGCTGCGCCGCCGTCCGCGCCCTCGTCCCTGTCCTGCGGCGCAGGCTCGGCCGCTTTCAGACGCGCGCGCTCGGCCTCGAGCACGTTGGCCTGGAAGGCCGGCGGCGGCCCGACCGGACGCCTGGGATCGTCGAGCAGGTCCCGCGCTTCCCGGGCGAGGCGTTCGGCCTCGGCCCCACGCTCGCGCGGGACATCGTTGCCCGTGCGGTCGCTTTCGGCCGCTCCCGGCACCGCCGATGCGGTCTCGGCGGCAACCGGCGCGCGCACTTGCGCGATGCCCGGAAGGGCATATTGGATAGGTTGCAGCATTGTCGTCACCCTGGCCCCGACCATCGGGACCCCACCGATTCGCCATGCTAGGGACGGGGGGTTTACGGCGGGTTAAGTGCGTGCCGCAGGTCCGGGCAATCGCCGACTCGCCTGCTCAGGGCCCGAGCAGTCCGCCGAACAGGCGTTCCAGCATCCGTTCGGCCTCGGGGTAGGGGTCGGGCTCGCCCGGGCCCAGCACCGCGCGCACCTGCACCTCGAAATCGGCGTAGTGCTGGGTCAGCGCCCAGACCGCGAAGATCAGGTGCACCGGATGCACCCGCGCGATCCGGCCT
>JALORM010000166.1 GCA_025458985.1 Paracoccaceae bacterium
GATCAGGATGCGCGCGGACGGATCGGCCGCGGCGATGTCGCGGATCGATGCCACCACGCTCTCGGCAGCAACCGCGCGGTGCCCGGTGTCGAGCGCGGCCGCCAGCGTCTCGTCCGCGGTCAGCGTGTTCTTCTCGCCCGGGATGGTGATGGCATGCAGGCTTTCGACCACCGGCGCCAGCGGGCGCAGGAAGCCGCGTACGTCCTTGGTGTTCAGCATGCCCACGATCAGGTGGGTGCGCCGCGGCGGAAGCCGACCCAGCGTCTCGGCGATGGCTTCGCCGGCGGCAGGGTTGTGGCCGCCATCGAGCCAGAGTTCGGCCGGGCACGCCGCCTCGACCAGCGGGCCCTCCCGCAGGCGCTGCATCCGCGCCGGCCAGTATGCGGTCGTGACTGCTTTCTCGCAGGCGGCGGCATCGAAGCCGAGCGTCCTGAGGCCGGCGAGCGCGGCGCCGGCGTTGTCGACCTGATGGCCGCCCAGAAGGTTGGGCATCGGCAGGTCCAGCAGACCGCGTTCGTCCTGGAACGCCATCCGGCCGCGTTCCTCCCAGACCTGCCATTGCTGCCGGCACGCGACGAGCGGGGCGCCCGCCCGCGCCGCCTGACGCTCGATCACCTCCATCGCCTCGGGCTGCTGCGGGCCGACCACACAGGGCACGCCGCGCTTGATGATCCCCGCCTTCTCGAAGGCGATCTGGCCGAGCGTCTCGCCCAGGTACTGCTGATGGTCGTAGCTGACGGGTGTGATCACCGTCAGCGCGGGCCGGTCGACGACATTGGTCGCGTCGAGCCGCCCGCCCAGTCCCACCTCGAGCAGCGTCCAGTCTGCCCGCGTGCGCGAGAAGGCGACAAGCGCGGCGACGGTGGTGATCTCGAAGAAGGTGATCGGCGCGCCGCCGTTGGCCGCATAGCATTCGTCGAGCAGGCGCGCGAGCGCGGGTTCGGGGATGATCTCGCCGGCCAGACGGATGCGCTCGTGGAACCGCGCGAGGTGAGGCGAGGTATAGACATGGGCCGCCTGCCCGGCGGCCTCGATGCCGGCGCGCATCATCGCGGTGGTCGATCCCTTGCCGTTCGTGCCGGCGATGTGGACGACCGGCGGCAGCGACCGCTCGGGATGGCCCATCCGCGCTAGAAGCCGGTGCACGCGATCAAGCGTGAGGTCGATGATCTTCGGGTGCAGCGACATCATCCGTTCGAGGATGACGTCGGAAGTGAGGGTGTTCACGCCGGCGTCTCTCCGGCCGCGCCGCCCGCGGCGGGCGTATCGGCGGCGGCCTCGCTGACGGTCTCCGGCTTCGGCGCCGGCAGGTCGCCCTTCACGGCGGGCGGCTGGCCCGTCAGCATCCGCACCAGCGCGATCAGCTCGTCGCGCAGCTTCTTGCGGTGGGTCACCCGGTCGAGCATCCCGTGGTCGAGAAGGTATTCGGCGCGCTGGAAGCCCTCGGGCAGCTTTTCGCGGATCGTCTGCTCGATCACGCGCGGCCCAGCAAAGCAGATGAGCGCGTTCGGCTCTGCGATCTGCACGTCGCCCAGCATCGCGTAGCTGGCCGTCACGCCCCCGGTCGTCGGATGGGTCAGCACCACGATATAGGGCAGCCGCGCCTCCTTCAGCATCTCGACCGCGACGGTGGTGCGCGGCATCTGCATCAGGCTCAGGATCCCCTCCTGCATCCGCGCCCCGCCGGCCGCGGCGAACAGCACCAGCGGGCACTTGAGCTTCACCGCCCGCTCGGCCGCGGCGATGATCGCGTTGCCCACGTACATGCCCATTGACCCGCCCATGAAGGCGAAGTCCTGCCCGACGGCCAGGATCTTCGTGCGCCCGATCTCGCCTTCGGCGACCAGCATCGCCTCCTTCTCGCCCGTCGCCTTCTGTGCCGCCTTCATCCGCTCGGGGTACCGCTTCTGGTCGCGGAACTGCAGCGGGTCGGCCAGCGGCTCGGGCACCTTCACCTCGGTGAACACGCCGCCGTCGAACAGCGCCGCAAAGCGCTGCCGCGGGGTGATCGCCATGTGGTGGTCGCAGGCAGTGCAGACGTTGAGGTTCTCGGCCAGTTCACGGTGGAACAGCATCTGCCCGCACTCGGGGCATTTGGTCCAGAGGTTCTCCGGCACCTCGCGCCGCGAGAAGAGCGAGTTGATCTTCGGGCGGACGTAGTTGGTGATCCAGTTCATGCCGGGCGGTCCCTCCGGGCTGCGGGCGGGACCGAGATAAGCCCCGACCGACGGAAATGCAATCTAGCGCAGGGCGCGGATCAGAAGGCGCCAGAGCAGGAGGATGAAGAGGATGTTGACCACGAGCGACGGGATCATCCGCTCGGCCGCCTCGAGCCCGAAGGGCGTGACCCACCGCGAAAGGCCCGTGATCGTGCCCGCGACCGAGATGACCAGCAGACCCACGACGTTGTTCACGAAGTGCAGTCCGATCGCTGCGCCAAGGCTTCCGGTGCGTGCGGTCAGGTCGGCCATCACGAGCCCGAAGACCAGCGGGACGGCCAGGAACAGCCAGACCAGATTGCCCGTCTCGGGGTTCCAGTGCAGGAGCGCGAACAGGACCGAGGGCAGGACCATCCAGGCCCAGCGGCCGGCAAAGCGGGCGGCAAGCTGCTGCTGGAGGTAGCCGCGGAAGATGAGCTCCTCGGCGGTGATCTGCACGAAGACAAGCGCGAGCGCGAAGGGCAGGAACGTCAGCCAGGTGTCCCAGGGCAGGTTGGGCACGGGCGCCTCGAACCACATCCCGACGCCGATCAGCACGCCGTAGAGCGGCACCGCCACCAGAAGCGTCACGAAGAACCCCCGCAGCGTCTCGTCGCGCGGCCCGAACAGCGTGCCGGGCCCGCGGAAATGCACCAGGGCCGCCAGCACCGCGCCAAGCAGCATGCCGAAGAAGGTCCCGAGCAGCAGAAGCGTCTGCGCCGGCTGCGCGGGGCTCTGCAACGACTGGAGCCAGCCGAAGAACTCCAGCGGGCCGACCGCCGCGAAGAGACCGACCGACATCAGCGCCATGACGGCCGCATAACAGAAGACGATCAGAAGAATCCCGAGGAGCAGTCGCCACAGTTCGGGGTAGAGCTGCGCGGGGCGCACCATTGCGTCAAATTCCGGGGTGCGCATCTCGCCTGCCGTTTGTCCTGCCGGGGCCGAGAAGGTAGCGCGCCGGGCGCCGGGCTTCAATCAGACGCGCAGCGCGACGCGGATCGCCAGCCAGGACACCCCCAGAACCGCAAGCTCGGTGAGGATGATCGGGCCCGCCACGGCCGGGTCGTCGGGACCGAAGGGCAGCAGGTAAAGGGCCAGGCCCGAAAAATCACCCGGGAACGAGATGATCGCGACGGCGACGACGTTGTTGGCGAAGTGCAGGCCCATCGCGGCCCCGAGGCTGCCGGTCCGGGCCGTCAGGTCCGCCGCCGCCACGCCGAACGCGAAGGTGAAGACCACGACCAGATAGGCGTTCCCGCCGTATGCGTCGGGAACGTAATGGCCCGCCGCGAACAACGCTGAGGGCAGGATCATCCAGACAAGGGGCGAGCGGAACCGGGCCGCCAGCTGGCTTTGCAGATAGCCGCGGAACAGGATCTCCTCGGCGGCGATCTGCAGGAACAGCGCGGGCAATGTCAGCGGCAGCAGCATCACCCAGAGGCCGGCCTCCAATCCGCGGTCCAGCGCATAGGGCGCGGGCAGCAGCAGCCACAGGACCGCCGTCAGGATCGCCACCGCCCGGACCGCCAGCAGGAAGTCCCAGGTCGCCTGACCGGAAGGGCCGACCAGCGTCTGCCATGGGCGGGCGTGCAGGAACCGGCAGACGAGGATCGGGCCGAGCGCCATGAAGACGAAGGACCCGAGGTTGAGGAGCACCCCGAGCGGCGTATCGGCATAGACGAACTGGTCGTAGAGGCTGCGCGCGCTGTCGACCGAGGCAAGTAGCGCAGCAAACTGCACCAGCCCGAAGATGTAGACCGCCGCGATGATGGCGAACCCCAGGACGGTTCGCCACAGCTCGGCCCCGTCCCGCGCGGGGGCGACCATCTCCTCGTGCCGTTCGTATCCCATTGGACCTCCTCCGCAAATGCTAGACGCGCGTGGCGATGGCAGCAATCGCGCTTGTGCGACGGGTTCGGCTCGCCTATCCCGGTGCCGCCATGTCCGCGGGAGGAAGACGATGCTGAAGGCCAAGTTCGACAAGTCCAGGCTGCCGAGCCGCCATGTCACGGTGGGGCCCGAACGGGCGCCGCACCGCAGCTACCTCTATGCGATGGGCCTGACCGAGGACGAGATCGCGCAGCCGCTGGTCGGCGTCGCCACCTGCTGGAACGAGGCCGCGCCCTGCAACATCGCGCTGAACCGGCAGGCGCAGTCGGTGAAGATGGGCGTCAAGGCCGCGGGCGGCACCCCGCGCGAGTTCACGACGATCACCGTGACCGACGGGATCGCCATGGGGCACGAGGGAATGCGCTCGTCGCTGGCCAGCCGCGATGCCATCGCCGACACGGTCGAGCTGACGATGCGCGGGCACTGCTACGACGCGCTCGTGGGCCTTGCGGGCTGCGACAAGTCGCTGCCGGGGATGATGATGGCGATGGTGCGGCTGAACGTGCCTTCGGTGTTCCTCTACGGCGGCTCGATCCTGCCCGGGCGGCTCGACGGCCGCGACGTGACCGTGCAGGATGTGTTCGAGGCGGTGGGCCGGTTCCAGTCGGGCCAGAACAGCCAGGCGGAACTGGATGTCCTGGAACGCATCGCCTGCCCGTCCTCGGGCGCCTGCGGCGCGCAGTACACCGCCAACACCATGGCCTGCGTGTCCGAAGCCATCGGACTGGCGCTCTTGAACTCCTCCGGCGCGCCCGCGCCCTACGAGAGCCGCGACCAGTATGGCGAGGCCTCGGGCGCGGCCGTCATGCACATCCTGGAAAAGGGCGTGCGCCCGCGCGACGTGGTCACCCGCAAGTCGCTGGAAAATGCCGCCCGCATCGTCGCCTGCACCGGCGGGTCGACCAACGCGGGCCTCCACCTGCCCGCCATCGCGCACGAGGCGGGGATCGACTTCGACCTGTTCGACGTCTGCGACATCTTCCACGACACCCCCTACTTCGTGAACCTG
>JALORM010000167.1 GCA_025458985.1 Paracoccaceae bacterium
CTGGATCATGGCGCCGGAAGGCTCAGGACGATTGTCAGGAGGCTGGCCACGACCAGCGCGATCCCCGCGATCTCGCGCAGCGTCAGCCGTTCATGGAAGACGAGCCACGAGGCGAGGATGGTGAACACCACCTCGACCTGCCCCACGGCGCGGACATAGGCCGCGTTCTGCAGCGCGAAGGCGCTGAACCAGCCGAGCGAGCCCAGCATCCCCGTCACGCCGACCGGCAGCACCCGGCGCCAGGCACGCCCGACGCGGGAAAGCTCGCCCGGTTCGGCCAGCCGCAGCCAGGCCGCCATGGCAACGGCCTGGAAGGCGGTCACGCAGGCCAGCGTGACGGTGGCGCGCAGGAAGAAGCCGGCGGGAAGCAGTTCCTGCGTGGCGCCGCGGTAGCCCACCGCCGAGAGGCCGAAGAGCGCGCCGGCCGCCAGGCCGAGCGCGGTCGCGCGGTTGAGGAACCGCGGCGCCCCCGCCCCCTCGGCCCGCGTCAGAAGCAGGACGCCCAGTGCGCCGATCCCGATGGCGGCCAGCGCAGGGGGCGACACGGGCTCGGCCAGAACCAGCGCCGAGAACGCCGCGACCAGCACCGTCTCGGTCTTGGTGAAGCCGATGCCGACCGCGAAGTTGCGGGCATGGAACAGGGCGACCGTACAGAAGGTGGCGACGATCTGGGCAACCCCGCCGACCGCGGCGAAGGCCCAGAACCGCACGCCGGGCACCGGCACCTCGCCCCCCGCCGCCAGCAGCGCCCCCGCCAGCCCTGCAGCCAGCGGCGCAGCGAAGAGGAACCGCGCGAAGGTCGCCCCGCCGGTCGACAGACCCACGCCCTTCAGCTGCCGCTGCAGCATGAACCGCAGCGTCTGCACCAGCGCGGCAGCAAGCGTGATCGGAATCCAGAGGGCCATGCTGCCCCGCTACCCCGCGGGGCAGGCCGATGTCGAGCCTCAGTGGACGGTGGCCGGCGCCGGCGCCTCGGGCGCGGCGCCGGGCTCGGGCCCGAACCCCGCGGCAAGCGCGGGGCCGATGGCGGGCGTCTCTTCGGCCTCGCTCACGCGGTCCATGCCTCCCGGCCAGAGAGGATGGGGCACCGGGTCCTTGGCGGTCAAGAAATAGCGGCCGAAGACCTCGGCGTAGGAGCGGTAGAGATAGCCGTCGTTGCGGCGCAGGAACTCGGTCCTGCCGTCGCGGTAGATCGCCGGCAGCCGGTACCAGGCGACGCCCGGCTTGGCGTGGTGCACCACATGCAGGTTGTTGTTGAGGAACAGGAACGCCAGCGGCCCGCGGTCCTCGACGATCACGGTCCGGCCGCGCACCTTTTCGTGCGCACGATGCTCGAGGAAGGTCCGGATCTTGAGGATCCCGTAGGCCAGGTAGGCGGCCGCAAGGTAGGCGCCCCAGCCCATCCCCGGCATCAGGTGCAGCCACAGCGCGACGAGCGCGACGGCGGGCACGTGCCAGGCCCAGGCCAGCGCGACCGCCCGGTCACCCGCCCGGATCGCGCGCAGGTCGCCCCGGACGAAGGCCCAGGTCGAGATCGCGGGACCAAGGACCATGCGCCCCAGAAGCGTGTTGTTGGCCCGCAGGAGCGTCCGCATCGGCGCCGAAAGCCGCGCCCAGACCGCCGGATCGAGGTAGTTGGCCTCGGGGTCGTCGTAGGGGTCTGTCAGCCGTTCGTCCCGGTGATGGGCCAGATGCGTGTCGCGGAAGCGTCCGTAGGGCACGAATAGGGTCAGACCCGGGAACACCAGCGCCTCGCTCAGGCGCTGCGACCGGAAGGGGTGTCCGTGCAGCACCTCGTGCTGCAGCGACGAGAACTGCACGATGGCAAGCGCGGTGAGCGCGAAGCCCAGCGGCGGCCAGTGGACCGAAAGCCACGAGCTGCCAAGTGCCCAGACCCCGTAGGTCGCCGCAACCAGTGCCAGCGTCGGCCATTCGACCGCGCGATGCGCAGCGCGCATTGGTCCCTCCAGCGTCTCCCCCATTCCAGAGGTACCGCTTGCGCGACGCATTCAGAATCCGGTATTCGAGCAACATAAATGGAACGTCGTTCTTTTTTCGGAACAAGTGCTGATGAAACTCGACAAGCGCGACCGCGCCACCCTGTTCCGGACGCGGCTTGCCCAGGCCGCACGGACAGCCGGCGTCAGCCAGAGTGCGCTCGCCCGTGCCGTGGGGGTGAACCGTTCGACCGTCAGCCAGATGCTGTCGGCCGACGATGCGCGGTTGCCGAACGCGCAGCTTGCCGCGGAATGCGCCGCGGCGCTGGGCGTGTCGGCGGACTGGCTGCTGGGCCTGACCGACCGGCCCGAGCGCGCCGCCGACCTGCTGGCCGCCTCGATGCTGATGACCGAGGCGCCGCGCGCGCTGGTCGACGAACAGATCTT
The DNA here is from genome assembly GCA_025458985.1 of Paracoccaceae bacterium. Lineage (GTDB taxonomy): Bacteria > Pseudomonadota > Alphaproteobacteria > Rhodobacterales > Rhodobacteraceae > JALORM01. The sequence goes on from JALORM010000167.1 coordinate 2,385, forward strand.
CGCCTGGCACCGCGAGGCGGCGGGCTACAAGATCCGCCATGTTCCCGCGACACTGCCCGACATGCTCAAGTCGCGCGATGTCCTGCGCTGGGAATACGAGCCGCACCTCGGCCGCACGGTCGACCAGGCGATCGGCGCCTCCGAGGACCGGCTGGCCTGGATGCGCGCCTCGGGGTCCGACTACGAGATCGCCTTGCCCCGGCACGAGATCGAGTCCTTCGCCCGGGCCGAAGGGTACTATGCCGGGCTGCCGCCCGAGACCCGCCGCGACCAGCTCGACCGGCTTCTGGCGATCCACGACCAGCTCTACCCGCGGCTGCGCATCTTCCTGTTCGACGCCCGCCGGGTGTTCTCGGCGCCGCTGACCGTCTTCGGCCCGCTGCTGGCCGTGCTCTACCTCGGCCGCAATTACCTTGCCTTCCGCGATACCGACCGCATCCGCGCCTTCACGCTGCACTTCGACTGGCTGGTGCGCGAGGCCGACGTCGTGACCCGCGACCTGCCCGAGGAACTGGAGCGCCTGCGCGCGGGCGTGTGAGGTGCGCGGCCGGGCGTCGGCAGGGATCGCTGACGCGCGGGATCGGACCGCTGGGCCGACGGCCTTGCGGTGCGCCCATGGTCGGACCTATCTTCGTGGCGTGACACGCTGGCGCGCACCGTGGCCGTTACGCCGGGACAGGCCCCTGCCGAGGCTTGCCTCGGTCCTTACCGCCCTTCTCTTCGTTGCCGCCCTGATGGTCCCCGCCGGCCCGCGGCCGGCTGCCGATCCGGCAGTGCCGCGGATCGCCGCGACCGAAACCGCACCGGTTGCCGTCGTCCGGACGGCCTTCGCCCTCGCCGCGCCCGATCCGGCGGCCGTCCCCGCCGCGGGTGCCGCCAAAGACGTCGGTCCTGTCCCGTCGGCGCTTTCCGAGCCCGCACCAGGGTACGCCCTGCGGCGGACGGCGAGGTCGGCGGCGACCGGCGCGGACGCGCGGGACCGTCCCGCCCGCCCTGCATCGCAAGGGCCTCCGCCTTCGGCCTGAGCCCGGGCCGGCGGTCCGCAAGGACTGCCGCCCGCCCGCAAGCCGGCACGCCGACGCCTCCGGAACACCGGATCGGCGCATGCCGGCGGACCAGGTGACACCGAAGGACAACCCACATGCTGAACAATATCGGGCTTCCGGGCCTGCTTCTGATCGTCGTCGTCACGCTGCTGCTGTTCGGGCGCGGCAAGGTCGGCGCGCTGATGGGCGAGGTCGGCACCGGCCTTGCCGCCTTCCGCAAGGGCCTGCGCGAGGAGACGGACGACACCCCCGCCCCGCCCGCGGCACGCGGCCGGCCGGAGGATGGCCAGGCATGACCCCGCCCACCCTTGCCACCCTCGGCAGCCTTCTGCCCGCCGCGGGCGCGGTCGCGCTGCTGGTGCGGACTCTCGCGCAGCGCCCGTCGCGGCCGGCCCGCACCGGCCCCGTGCAGATGCCGGTGGAACGCCCGGCCGCACCGGCACGCCGGGTCCGGCCCGAGCCCGCGCCCCATCCCTGCGACACCTGCGGCACCGAGATCACGGGCCGAGAGACGACCTGCGCGGGCTGCGCGCGGGCGGCGCTCGGCGCGTCGGGCCCGGGGGCCAGGACGACGCTCCTGCACTGGCTCGTGTTCCTCGCGATGATGACCGCGATCCTCGGCGCGGGCTACGCCTTGGCGCCCTGACGCGGGTGCCGCCCTCCGCGGCCGGCGCCCCTGGCCCGGCCGCGGTCGCACCCGGCGCTAGCGCCCCTGCCCCACGGCCCGACCGGCTCCTGCCGGCCGGGGAAGGCCGCCATGGGCCGCCCAGACCGCCGCGAGCCGTGCCGCCACCCGGTCTCCGGGCGGGCTTGCCCGGCGCGTCTCCAGGCTCACATGCACCAGCATGTGCTCGCCCGTCGCCTTCGGCGCGCCGCCGACCGTCATCTCGTGCCAGAGGTGCATCCGCTTGCCCTCGGCACCCAGAAGCTGCGTGCGGACCTCGATATGCTCGCCCGCAAGAACCTCGCCCAGGTGGCGGATGTGCGTCTCGGCGGTGAAGAAGGACCCGCCCGTGGCGATGTAATCGGCATCGCAGCCGATCATCTCCATGAAGCGGTCGGTGGCGTCGCCGAAGGCCTGCAGGTAGCGCGCCTCGTTCATGTGGCCGTTGTAGTCGGTCCAGTCCAGCGGCACCGCCCGGGCGACGGTCAGGATCGGGCCGTCGGCGGCCGGCTCCGGCCCCCGCAGCCGCGCGTCCTGCGCCCTGAGCAGCCTCCCCGCCCCCCAACCCGCATGAGGATCGGCCGCGTAGCCCTTGAGACTGCGCAGGATTCCCACCAGGTTGCGGTCGCGGATGCGCTCCAGCTCGCGGATCGAATAGGCGCCCGACTGCGCGTCGGACTGGCTGGCGATCAGGTCGATCAGCTCGTCCGTCAGCTCGGGCACGTCCGTCAGCCTGGTCCAGGGCCAGCTGAGGCACGGCCCGAACTGGGCGATGAAGTGGCGCATCCCGGCCTCGCCGCCCGCCACGCGGTAGGTCTCGAACAGGCCCATCTGCGCCCAGCGCAGGCCGAAGCCGTAGCGGATCGCGTCGTCGATCTCTTCGGTCGTGGCGACACCGTCCTTCACCAGCCACAGCGCCTCGCGCCAGACCGCTTCGAGGAAGCGGTCGGCGATATGGGCGTCGATCTCCTTGCGGACCAGCAGCGG
>JALORM010000168.1 GCA_025458985.1 Paracoccaceae bacterium
CCGCCGACGGTGTTGGGGTTCGCCTCGACGCAGGCCGTGGTCATCGCCGCCAGCGGAAGGATCATGAGGAAGCGTTTCATGGCTGTCTCCTTTGATTGCCATGCCTCAACGCCCGCAGCCGCGCCGCGGGTTCCCGCGCGGCGGCCGCCCGGCGAAATCCCGCCGCGTCCGGGGCCGCGGCGGGCGCGCGATCTCTGTGCTTGCAGACTCGGCGGCAGGCGCCTATATCCGGCCTTGACAGCGGCGCCTCGGCCTCCACCCCCGAAGCTCCACCGGATACGTTCGCGGGCCGCTTGGCCCGCTTTTTTGTTTCTGGACACCCCGTGACCGACCTCGTTGCCAAGACCTCCATCGACCGGCGCCTTGCCGAGATCGTCCTGCCCACCGTCGAGGGCATGGGCTACGAGCTCGTGCGCATCCGGCTGCTGGGCGGGCAGCGCAAGACGCTGCAGATCATGGCCGACCGCCCCGAGGGCGGGATCGAGGTCGAGGACTGCGCCCGCATCTCGACGGCCGTCAGCGCCGTCCTCGACGTCGAGGACCCGCTTGAGGATGCCTACACGCTGGAAGTCTCGTCGCCCGGCATCGACCGGCCGCTGACCCGGCTCAAGGATTTCGACGCCTGGACGGGGTTCGAGGCCCGGCTCGAGACGACCGAGCTGATCGACGGCCGCCGCCGCTTCAAGGGCACCCTTCAGGGCACCGAGGGCGACGAGGTGCTGATCGAGATCGAGGGCCCCGAAGGCGCGCCGGTCACCATCGGCCTGAAGTTCGATTGGCTGGGCGAGGCCAAGCTGATCCTGACCGACGAGCTGATCCGCGAGGCGCTCAGGCAGAAACACACGGATGGCCGGATCGACGAGGCCCGGTTCGACGCAATCGAAGAGGAACTCTCCGCCGAGGACGCGGAGAAGGAGGAGTAAGCAAGATGGCGATTACCTCTGCCAACCAGCTGGAGCTTCTGCAGACCGCCGAGGCGGTCGCGCGCGAGAAGATGATCGACCCCGGCCTCGTGATCGAGGCGATGGAGGAAAGCCTCGCCCGCGCCGCCAAGTCCCGCTACGGGGCCGAAATGGATATCCGCGTCAAGATCGACCGCAAGACCGGGCGTGCGAACTTCACCCGCGTCCGCACCGTGGTCGAGGACGACGCGGTCGAGAACTACCAGGCGCAGCTGACCGTGGCGCAGGCCAAGCAGTACCTGCCCGACCCCAAGGTGGGCGACGAGATCGTCGACGAGGTGCCGCCCGTCGACATGGGCCGGATCGCCGCGCAGTCGGCCAAGCAGGTCATCCTGCAGAAGGTCCGCGAGGCCGAGCGCGACCGCCAGTACGACGAATTCAAGGACCGCGCCGGCTCCATCATCAACGGCGTGGTGAAGCGCGAGGAATACGGCAACATCATCGTCGACATCGGCCGGGGCGAGGGCATCCTGCGCCGCAACGACAAGATCGGCCGCGAAAGCTATCGCAACGGCGACCGCATCCGCTGCTACATCAAGGATGTCCGCCGCGAGGCGCGCGGCCCGCAGATCTTCCTGTCGCGCACCGCGCCCGAATTCATGGCCGAGCTGTTCAAGATGGAAGTGCCCGAGATCTACGACGGCATCATCGAGATCAAGCGCGTCGCCCGCGACCCGGGCAGCCGCGCCAAGATCGCCGTGATCAGCTACGACAACTCGATCGACCCGGTCGGCGCCTGCGTCGGCATGCGCGGCAGCCGCGTGCAGGCGGTGGTGAACGAGCTTCAGGGCGAGAAGATCGACATCATTCCCTGGAACGAGGATCAGGCCACCTTCCTCGTGAACGCACTCCAGCCGGCCGAGGTCAGCAAGGTCGTGATCGACGAGGAAGCCGGCAAGATCGAGGTTGTGGTGCCCGAGGAACAGCTGTCGCTGGCGATCGGCCGGCGCGGCCAGAACGTGCGTCTGGCCAGCCAGCTGACCGGCCTCGACATCGACATCATGACGGAAGAAGAGGAAAGCCAGCGCCGTCAGGCCGAGTTCGCCGAACGCACAAAGCTGTTCATGGACACGCTCGACCTTGACGAATTCTTCGCCCAGCTGCTGGTATCCGAAGGCTTCACGACGCTCGAGGAGGTGGCCTATGTCGACCTCGACGAGCTTCTGAGCATCGAGGGCGTCGACGAAAGCACCGCCGAAGAGCTGCAGGCCCGGGCCCGCGACCACATCGAGGAACAGAACCGCAAGGCGCTGGAGGCAGCCAGGGCGCTGGGGGTCGAGGACAGCCTGATCGCCTTCGAGGGTCTGACCCCGCAGATGATCGAGGCCCTGGCCAAGGATGGCGTCAAGACCCTGGAAGACTTCGCCACGCTGGCCGACTGGGAGATCGCGGGCGGCTGGACCACCGTGAACGGCGAGCGCGTGAAGGACGACGGCATCCTCGAGAAGTTCGATGTCGGCCTCGAGGAAGCGCAGAACATGGTGATGACCGCCCGCGTCATGCTGGGCTGGGTCGATCCGACCGAGCTCGAGGCAGGCGACGAGGAGGCCGGCGAGGCCGAGGGCGCCGAAGAGGAGGCCGGCGCCTGAGCTTCGGGCGCCGGGAAGGGGGCGGATGACGCGCGGAGGTCAGGCCAGCGAACGGGAGGCGCCCGAACGGCGCTGCGTCGTCACCGGCGAAAGCCAGCCCAAGGCGGGGCTGGTCCGCTTCGTGGCCGGACCCGACGGCGTGGTGGTCCCGGACCTTCTCGGCAAGCTGCCGGGCCGGGGTGTCTGGGTCTCGGCCGACCGGGCGGCACTGGAAACGGCGGTGAAGAAGAACCTCTTCGCCCGCGGCCTGAAGGCGCCTGTCACCGTTCCGCCCGATCTGGTCGAGCAGGTCGAGGCGGGGTTGGTGAAGCGCGTCGTCGACCTTATATCGCTCGACAGGAAGGCCGGGCGTGCGGTGACCGGCTTCGAGAAGGTGAAGGACTGGCTCGCCAAGGGCGAAGCCGAAGTGCTGATCCAGGCGTCGGACGGTTCGGGCCGCGGGAAGGACAAGCTGTTCACTCCCGAAGGCGGCCGTTTCGTGGGTTGCCTTACTTCGGCGGAAATCGGTTTGTCCTTCGGACGTGACTATGCCATACACGCCGCGCTTGCGGCTGGCGGACTCACGGTACGTGTTGTAGAGGAAGCCGCGCGGCTATCCGGCCTGCGTGGACTGGGCGGCGCCAGCAAGGCGCCGCGCGAGAGGATTAGAAGAACGCGATGAGCGATACGGACGGCAAGAAGCCTCTTGGCCTCGGTGGCGGGCTGCGGTCGGGTCAGGTGAAGCAGAGCTTCAGTCACGGCCGGACGAAGAACGTCGTGGTCGAGACCAAGCGCAAGCGCGTCGTCGTGCCGAAGCCCGGCGCGCCGGCAGCCGGCGGCGGCGTGTCGTCCTCGTCGGTCGCGGGCGATCCCTCGCGCCGTCCCGCCGGCATCTCGGACGCCGAGATGGAGCGCCGGCTGAAGGCGCTTCAGGCCGCACGGGCGCGCGAAGCCGAGGAAACCGCGCAACGCGAGGCCGACGAAAAGGCCCGCGAGGAAGAGCGCGAGCGCCGCCGGGCCGAGATCGAGGCCAAGGAGCGCGAGGATCGCGAACGCGAAGAGGCCCTGAAGGCCAAGGGCGAGGAAGACGCCCGCCGCGCCCGCGAGGCCGAGGAAAAGGCCCGCAAGGCCGAGGAACGCAAGGCCGCTCCGGCCGCCGCAGCCGCGCCGGCGGATCGCGCCGCAGCCGAGGCCGCCGCAAGCCGCGCTGCCACGAAGGGCGTGCCCCTCGGGGCGCGCAAGGTCGACCGCGACCGTGACGACCGCCGCGGCGGCGGTCCGGGCGGCGAGCGGGACGCGCGTGCCGCCAAGGCGCGCGACGACAGCGGCCGCCGCGCCGGCAAGCTGACGCTGAACGAGGCGCTTTCGGGCGAAGGCGGGCGCCAGCGCTCGCTCGCCGCGATGAAGCGCAAGCAGGAGCGCCTGCGCCAGAAGGCGATGGGTGCCGGCGGCCGCGCCGAGAAGCAAAGTCGCGACGTCCAGCTGCCCGAAACCATCGTGGTTCAGGAACTCGCCAACCGGATGGCAGAACGTGCCGCCGACGTGGTCAAGTCGCTGATGCAGATGGGCATGATGGTCACGATGAACCAGACCATCGATGCCGACACGGCCGAGCTCATCATCGAGGAATTCGGCCATCGCGCCGTCCGCGTGTCGGATTCCGACGTCGAGCAGGTGATCGACACGGTCGAGGACAAGGCCGAAGACCTTGCGCCGCGCCCGCCCGTGATCACGATCATGGGCCATGTCGACCACGGCAAGACCTCGCTTCTGGACGCGATCCGCAAGACCAACGTCGTCTCGGGCGAGGCGGGCGGCATCACCCAGCACATCGGCGCCTACCAGGTCACGGCCGAAGGCGGCAGCGTGCTGACGTTCCTCGACACACCGGGCCACGCGGCCTTCACATCGATGCGCGCCCGCGGCGCGCAGGTCACCGACATCGTCGTGCTGGTCGTGGCTGCCGACGACGCGGTGATGCCTCAGACGGTCGAGGCGATCAACCACGCCAAGGCCGCGGGCGTCCCGATGATCGTGGCGATCAACAAGTGCGACAAGCCGTCCGCGAACCCGCAGAAGGTGCGCACCGACCTGCTCCAGCACGAGGTGGTGGTCGAACAGATGTCGGGCGACGTGCAGGACGTCGAGGTTTCGGCCGTGACCGGCAAGGGGCTCGACAACCTGCTTGAGGCCATCGCGCTGCAGGCCGAGGTGCTGGAGCTGAAGGCCAACCCGACCCGCGCCGCCTCGGGCGCGGTGATCGAGGCGCAGCTCGACGTCGGCCGCGGCCCGGTCGCGACCGTGCTGGTGCAGAACGGCACCCTCCGCCAGGGCGACATCTTCGTGGTGGGCGAGAAGTGGGGCAAGGTCCGCGCGCTGGTCAACGACAAGGGCGAGCGGGTGGCCGAGGCCGGCCCCTCGGTTCCGGTCGAGGTACTGGGCCTGAACGGCACGCCCGAGGCCGGCGACGTCCTGAACGTGGTCGAGACCGAGGCCCAGGCGCGCGAGATCGCCGCCTACCGCGAGCAGGCCGCC
>JALORM010000169.1 GCA_025458985.1 Paracoccaceae bacterium
TTCCTGTTCGTCGTCATGATGCTCGACGTCGATTTCGCCGAGCTGAAGGCCGAGATGGCCAAGTACATGCCGCTGGCCGGTCTGATCGGCGTGGTGCTGCTGATGCAGCTCGGGCTGGTGCTGGGCGCGTGGACGACGGCCGAGGGCGTCGCGGTGATCCCGTCGCTGGGCGAGCTGCCCGCACCCGAGGTCGAGAACACGCGCGCGCTGGGGCTGGTGCTGTATGACCGGTACTTCCTGCTGTTCCAGCTGTCGGGGCTGATCCTGCTGGTCGCGATGATCGGCGCCATCGTGCTGACGCTGCGGCATCGGTCGGACGTCAAGCGGCAGGACGTGCTGGCGCAGATGTACCGCGACCCGGCGAAGGCGCTGGAATTGAAGGATGTGAAGCCGGGGCAGGGGCTGTAGCCATGCGACTCACCGTGTCCCAAGAGATAGAATGGCGTGAGTTTTGCCAGCAAGCAGACTGGGGTTCAGACGGAGGAAAGGAGCTACTTCGCGCACTCGGTATTCTTAAGCGAACGGATATCGAGCGATTGTCCAGCGGCGACATTGCTAACCTACTTGGCTCCAAAGCGCAAACTCGCCTGGGCCAAGCTATCGCACAGGTTCTTCTATGGGCGTCTGGACACCTTTCAGCCGCAGATGTCAGCGAAATCCGTAGTAAGGGTTCGCGGCAATGAAGCGCGGCGCCTCAGTCACGAAATATACCGCCAAATATCTCATTCACGGCATGTTGGCTACCTTACACTACTTCTTCTCTCGGGTGTTCTGTGAGCCGACATGTGAGCTGAGCATGAAGAAATCGAAACTGTAGCTCAAGGCATACGGTATGGCTGAATTTCAGTTCGAAGTGATCCGGCGGTGGAAAGACTTCGCGGATACGGCGATATGGGGCGACCCAACCCTTGGCGACCGTGATCGGTTTGTTCGGTTTGTTGTGGTCGCCCAGGCCCATGACCTAGATATTTTCAAGTTCCTCGAGAATAATCTTGATGAAAGTCGCATCACTTCGCCACTTGGCGATTGGTTGCTTGAAGCAGTCGATACTGCTTCTGAAGTGGCTTACTACGCATTTGAATACGCAAAGACTGGAAAACTACCCTCTGGGGAGTCTGTCAATGTTCGCGACCGGTGGCGGAATCTTCGCCTCCAATCAGGATTAATCGAATGATCGGACTGACCCACTACCTGACCGTTGCCGCCGCGCTTTTCGTGATCGGCATCTTCGGCATCTTCCTCAACCGGAAGAACGTGATCGTCATCCTGATGTCGATCGAGCTGATGCTTCTGGCGGTCAACATCAACCTCGTCGCGTTCTCGGCTTTCCTGAACGACCTCACCGGGCAGGTCTTCACGATGTTCGTGCTGACCGTGGCCGCGGCCGAGGCGGCGATCGGGCTTGCCATCCTCGTCACCTTCTTCCGCAACCGCGGGACGATCGACGTGGAAGACGTGAACGTGATGAAGGGCTGACCCAGGTGGAAACGATCATCCTCTTCGCCCCGCTGGTCGGCGCCCTCCTCTGCGGCTTCGGCTGGAAGGCCATCGGCGAGACCGCCGCGATCTGGACGGCGACGCTGCTTCTGTTCCTGGCCTGCCTTCTGTCCTGGGTGGTGTTCCTGACCTTCGACGGCACGACCCAGCAGATCGAGCTGTTCCGGTGGATTCAGTCCGGCACGCTCGATACGTCCTGGGCGATCCGGCTGGATCGCCTCACGGCGATCATGCTGATCGTGATCACCACGGTCTCGGCGCTCGTCCATCTCTATTCCGTCGGCTACATGGACCACGACGAGAACTGGCGCGAAGGCGAGGTCTACAAGCCGCGCTTCTTCGCGTATCTGTCGTTCTTCACCTTCGCCATGCTGATGCTGGTGACGGCCGACAACCTGGTGCAGATGTTCTTCGGCTGGGAAGGCGTGGGCGTCGCGGCGATCAAGGCCTTCGTGGTGAACCGCGTCGGTGACTTCGGCTTCGCGCTGGGCATCTTCGGGCTGTTCTTCCTGGTCGACTCGATCAACTTCTCGGACGTGTTCGAGGCCGCACCTGCGCTGGCCGAGACCAGCCTGACGTTCCTCTGGACCGACTGGAACGCGGCCAACCTGATCGCGGTGCTTCTCTTCATCGGCGCGATGGGCAAGTCGGCACAGCTGTTGCTGCACACCTGGCTGCCCGATGCGATGGAGGGGCCGACGCCGGTGTCGGCGCTGATCCATGCCGCGACGATGGTGACGGCGGGGGTGTTCCTCGTCTGCCGGATGTCGCCGGTGTTCGAATACGCGCCCGAGGCCAAGATGCTGGTCGTGGCCATCGGCGCGGTGACCGCCTTCTTCGCGGCGACCGTTGGCCTCGTGCAGAACGACATCAAGCGGGTGATCGCCTATTCGACCTGTTCGCAGCTGGGCTACATGTTCGTGGCCGCGGGCGTCGGCGTCTATTCGGTGGCGATGTTCCACCTCTTCACCCACGCCTTCTTCAAGGCGATGCTGTTCCTTGGCGCGGGCAGCGTGATCCACGCGATGCACCACGAGCAGGACCTCAGGAACTACGGCGGCCTGCGCAAGAAGATCCCCTACACCTTCTGGGCGATGCTGATCGGCACGCTTGCGATCACCGGCGTCGGCGTGCCGCTGACCCATATCGGCTTTGCCGGGTTCCTGTCGAAGGACGCGGTGATCGAAAGCGCCTTCGTCGGCAGCGGCTTCGCGTTCTGGGCGCTGGTCATCGCGGCCTGCTTCACCTCGTTCTATTCCTGGCGGCTGATGTTCCTGACGTTCTGGGGACGGCCGCGGGGCGATCACCACGCCCACGATCACGCCCATGAAAGCCCCTGGACGATGCTCGCCCCGCTGGGCGCGCTGGCGCTGGGCTCGGTCTTCGCAGGCATGATCTGGTACAACAGCTTCTTCGGCGACGAGACCGACGTGCGCCGCTTCTTCGGCGTGCCGGTGGCCGAGTCGGCAGCGCATGCGTCGGAGGACGGTGCGGCCGTGGGCGCCGAGCCCGCCGCAGAGGGACACGGCGAGGCGGCCGGGCACGCAGCCACGGACGCGGGCGCCGAGGACGGGGCCGGGCATGCGGCCGCCGTGGCGCTGCCGGGGCAGGGGGCGATCTTCATCCACCCCGACAACACCGTGCTGCACGATGCGCACTACGTCCCGAAATGGGTGAAGCTCTCGCCCTTCGTCGCGATGCTGATCGGGCTCGGGATGGCGTGGCTCTTCTACATCGCGCGGCCGGACCTGCCCGGGCGTCTCGCGGCGAACCAGCGGCCGCTCTACCTGTTCCTTCTGAACAAGTGGTACTTCGACGAGGTCTATGACTTCCTGTTCGTGCGCCCCGCCAAGGCGCTTGGGGCGACGCTCTGGCGGCGCGGCGACGGGGCGGTGATCGACGGCACGCTGAACGGCGTTGCCATGGGGGCGGTGCCGTTCCTGACCCGCCTCGCGGGGCGCGCACAGTCGGGCTACATCTTCACCTACGCCTTCGCCATGGTGATCGGGATCGCGCTTCTCGTGACCTGGGTCGTGCTGACCGGGGGGGCCGAGTGATGGACAACCTCGTCTCCATCGTCACCTTCATCCCGCTGGTCGCCGCCGTCATCCTGGCGCTGTTCCTCCGGGGCGACGATGCCGCCGCCCGGCGCAATGCCAAGTGGACGGCGCTGACCGCGACGACCTTCACCTTCCTCGCCTCGCTGTTCCTGCTGGCCGGCTTCGATCCGCAGGATACCGGCTTCCAGTTCGTCGAGGAGCGCGCCTGGATCCTCGGCCTCACCTACAAGGTGGGCGTGGACGGCATCTCGATCCTCTTCGTGCTGCTGACGACGTTCCTGATGCCGCTGACCATCGCCGCCTGCTGGGATGTGGAGCACCGCGTCAAGGAATACATGATCGCCTTCCTGGTGCTGGAAACGCTGATGATCGGCGTCTTCGTGGCGCTGGACCTCGTGCTGTTCTACCTGTTCTTCGAGGCGGGCCTGATCCCGATGTTCCTGATCATCGGCATCTGGGGCGGGAAGGAGCGGATCTACGCAGCCTTCAAGTTCTTCCTCTACACCTTCCTCGGGTCGGTGCTGATGCTGGTGGCGATGATCGCCATGTATGTCGACGCCGGCACCACCGACATCGTGGCGCTGCTTGGCCACCGCTTCGGGTCCGAGACCTTCAGCCTTCTCGGCATCCAGATCGTGGGCGGCATGCAGACGCTGCTGTGGCTCGCGTTCTTCGCGAGCTTCGCGGTGAAGATGCCGATGTGGCCGGTCCATACCTGGCTGCCGGACGCGCACGTCCAGGCGCCGACGGCAGGGTCGGTCGTGCTGGCGGCGATCCTCCTGAAGATGGGGGGCTACGGCTTCCTGCGCTTCAGCCTGCCGATGTTCCCGGTCGCCTCGGACCTGCTGGCGCCGCTGGTCCTGTGGCTGTCGGCGATCGCCATCGTCTACACGTCTCTCGTCGCGCTTGCGCAGAGCGACATGAAGAAGCTCATCGCCTATTCCTCGGTCGCCCACATGGGCTACGTGACGGCGGGGATCTTTGCGGTGAACCAGCAGGGCATCGACGGCGCGATCTTCCAGATGCTCAGCCATGGCTTCATCTCGGGCGCGCTGTTCCTGTGCGTGGGCGTGATCTACGACCGGATGCACACGCGCGAGATCGACGCCTACGGGGGCCTCGTGAACCGCATGCCGGCCTATGCGCTGATCTTCATGCTGTTCACCATGGCCAACGTCGGCCTGCCGGGGACGAGCGGCTTCATCGGCGAGTTCCTGACCCTGATGGGCATCTTCCAGGTCAACACCTGGGTCGCCGCGGTCGCCACGACGGGGGTGATCCTGTCGGCGGCCTACGCGCTCTGGCTCTACCGCCGCGTGGTCTTCGGCGACCTGATCAAGGAAAGCCTGCGCAGCATCACCGACATGACCCGGCGCGAGAAGGCGATCTTCGCACCGCTCGTCGCGATGACGCTGCTTCTCGGCGTCTATCCGAGCCTCGTGACCGACCGCATCGGCCCGACCGTCGCGGCGCTGATCGAACAGAACCAGGCTGCCGTGGCCGAGGCCGCGCCGCTGCGCCTGGCACAGAACTGAGGGAACGCCCATGTCCGCCGATCTCTCCGTGATCCTGCCGGAAATCGCGCTGTCCGTCTTCGCGATGGCGGGGCTGCTCTGGGGGGCCTACACCGGCAAGGACAGGTCGGCGCCGATGCTTCTGTGGGCGACGGTCGCGGCCTTCCTCGCGCTGGCGCTCTGGATCGGGCTGAACGGCGACGGCACGCAGCGCGCGTTCGGCGGCATGTTCGTCGACGACGCCTTCGCGCGCTTCGCCAAGGTCGCGATCCTCGTCTCGGCCGCCGCGGTGCTGCTGATGGGCGAGGGCTACATGGCCCGCCGCGGGATCCTGAAGTTCGAATACCCGGTGCTGATCGCGCTGTCGGTCGTGGGCATGATGGTCATGGTCTCGGCCAGCGACCTCATCGTGCTCTACATGGGGCTCGAGCTGCAGTCGCTTGCGCTCTACGTGATCGCCGCGATCCGGCGCGACAGCGCGCGGTCGACCGAGGCGGGGCTCAAGTACTTCGTGCTTGGCGCGCTGAGCTCGGGGCTGCTGCTCTACGGCGCGTCGCTGACCTACGGCTTCGCGGGCACCACCCAGTTCGCCGGGATCGTCGCGGCGGCGGGCGGGGCCGAGCATCTGCCGCTGGGCCTGCTTCTGGGGCTCGCGTTCCTGTTCACCGGGCTTGCCTTCAAGGTCTCGGCAGTGCCGTTCCACATGTGGACGCCCGATGTCTACGAAGGCGCGCCGACGCCTGTCACCGCCTTCTTCGCGACCGCGCCCAAGATCGCCGCGATGGCGCTGTTTGCGCGCGTCGCACATGACGCCTTCGGCGGGGCCACGCGCGACTGGGGGCAGATCGTGGCCTTCCTGGCGGTCGCCTCGATGTTCCTTGGTTCGATCGCGGCGATCGGGCAGCGCAACATCAAGCGGCTGATGGCCTATTCCTCGATCGGCCACATGGGCTTTGCGCTGATCGGTCTGGCGGCGGGCACGGCGCAGGGTGTCTCGGCCATGCTGGTCTACATGGCGATCTACGTGGCGATGAACATCGGCACCTTCGCCTTCATCCTGTCGATGGAGAAGGACGGCCGCCCCGTCACGGACATCGCCAGCCTCAACCAGTATGCCCGCCGCGAGCCGACCAAGGCCTTGGCGATGCTGGTCCTGCTGTTCTCGCTTGCCGGGGTGCCGCCGCTCCTGGGCTTCTTCGCCAAGTTCGCGGTGCTGGCGGCGGCGGTGCATGCCGGCATGACCTGGCTTGCCGTCGCGGGCGTGATCGCCAGCGTGATCGGGGCCTTCTACTACCTCAGGATCGTCTACTTCATCTACTTCGGAGACGAGCGCGAACCGCTCGACCCGGTGCGCAGCCCGGTCCTGTCGGGCCTGCTGATCGCCTCGGCGCTGGTGATGGTGCTGGGTGTGGCGAACCTCTTCGGGGTCGACGTGCAGGCGGCGGTGGCGGCGGAAGCCCTTGTCCGCTGAGGTCCCGACCCCGGCACCCTGGCCGGCCGGCACCGGCCGGATCGTGCTGGAAGAGACCGACAGCACCAATGCCCATGCCGCACGCATCGCGGGCGAGCTTGCCGGGCCCACCTGGATCCTTGCGCACCGCCAGAGCGCCGCGCACGGGCGTCGGGGGCGTCCCTGGGCAAGCCTGCCGGGCAACTTCGCCGCGACGCTCGCGATGCGGCCGGAAGGGACCGCCGAGGCCGCCGCGCTCCGGTCGTTCGTGGCGGCGCTG
>JALORM010000003.1 GCA_025458985.1 Paracoccaceae bacterium
GTCGCGCCCGTTGCGCCAGCCCTTCCAGGTCGGCAGGTCGTGGGTCGAGAATGACCCGAGCACCTCGGTATCCCAGGCCTCGGCCGGCTTGAAGCCGCCGGCCTGCCAGTCGCGCTCGAAGATCGCGACGCGGCACCCCAGGATCCCCGAGGCCGCCAGCGCCCCCTGCAGGCCGTCGGGGATGTTGCCGAGGTCCTCGCCCACGACGGCCGCGCCGGCCCGCGCCGCCTCGATCCGCGCCACCGCCAGCATCGCCTCGCGCGGCATCTGGACATAGAGCCCGGGCAACCCCTCCGGCACCCAGAAGGCGCGCTCGAAGCCGAGGATATGGTCGATGCGCACGATCCCGGCGTGGCGGAACTGGACCCGGAGCGTCTCGGCCAGCGCCGCGAACCCGCCCGCGGCCAGCGCGGCGCGAAGGGGGCGACGCCCCAGGTCTGGCCGTCGGGCGAAAAGGCATCGGGCGGCGATCCCAGCGACACGCCCGGCGCGAAGAGGGCGCGCTCGGCCCAGGTCTCGGCGCCGAAGGGGTGCGTGCCGACCGCAAGGTCAAGGTATAGGCCCCGCCGCATCCCCGCGGCGCGCGCCGCCTCCCGCGCGCCGGCCAGCCCCGCCTCGGCCCGCCACTGGAGCCAGGCGTGGAACGCGACCCGGTCGCGCCGGTCGGCCGCAAACCGCGCAACCTCGGCGCTGGCCGGGTCGCGCAGGGCCGCGGGCCAGGCGTTCCAGTACGGGCCGTGCAGCTCCGAGATGGCCTGGTGCACGGCGAAAAGCTCCAGCGCTTCCCCCTCGGCCTCGCGCCACGCGGCAAAGCCCGCCTCCGGCCCGGCCGCGAACGCGGCCTCCAGCGCCGCGCGCCTGACCCGTGCCGCCTGTGCATAGTCAACCAGGTCGGGCAGCGGCGCGCCGACCGGCCCTGCCGGGATGTGCAGGGTCGAGAAGCGCCGCCGGTGCGACGGAGAATAGGGACTGAAGGCGCCCTCGTCCTCGGGGAACCCGGCATGGACCGGGTTGAGGCCCACGAAATCCGCGCCCGCGCGGCCCAGCGCCGCCGCCCAGTCGGAAAGGTCGCCATAGCTGCCGAAGCCCGCACCATGCCCGGGCGGCAGCCCGTAGAGCGGCAGCGTCACGCCCCAGCCGCGCTCGGGCGGCGGCAGCCGCGGCGGCGCAGCAAGGACCCACGTCGTCCGCCCGGCAAGGGTCAGGCAGTGACGCCCGGCCGGCACCGGGCCGAGGTCGATCGCCCCCTCTTCGCTCCGGCCGTCGCGGGCCGACCCGTCCTCGCACAGCAGGCGCCAGTCCACCTCCGGCACACCGCCGATCCGCAAGGCCGCACCGGCCTCGGCCACCATCCAGTCGGGCAGCGCGCGGGCCGCGCGCTCGGTCCTGAGCGCGGCCAGCGCCTCGGCCGCCTCGCCGTCGCCATCCGCCGGGACACCCGCCGCCGCAAGGGCCGCGCGGATCGACTCGGGCGGCGCCTCGCGCCAGGTGCCGGTCTGGTCGGAATACCCGGGCCTGAGCCCGACTTCGGCGGCCAGCTCGTAAAGCACGCTCATCCCGGCCCCCATCGCGCCAGCCGCGGTCCCCGCCCGGGCGAGCCGGTCGCCCGCGCGTTCCCGCCGGCCGGCATGACCGGACGCGGCCCGCTCATGCCTTGCGCTCCATCACCAGCGCCACTGCCGCCTGTCCGGGCACCCGCAACCTGGCCCCGCACGCGCCCCCCCGGCCGGGGTCGGCGCTGTCGAGCCCGACCCGCCAGGCCCAGCCCTCGGGCGGCTCGGGCAGCACCGCCTCGACCGCCGGCCCTGCGTTCAGCACGACCAGAAGCGCCTCGTCCCGCGCGGCATAGGCCGGCGTGCCCGACGCGGTGCGAAGCTCGGCCATCACCACCCTCAGCTCCGGGTCGGTCCAGTCGGCGTCTTCCATCGCCCGTCCGGAAGGATGGTGCCAGAACAGGTCCTCCATCCCGTCCTCGGCGCGCTCGCGCGCATGCAGGAACCGCTTCTGCCGCAGGATCGGATGCGCCTTGCGGAAGGCGATGGCCTGCGACACGAAGTCCATCAGCGCCCGGTCGGCCGCCGCCCAGTCCAGCCACGAGGTCTCGTTGTCCTGGGAATAGGCGTTGTTGTTGCCGCCCTGGCTGTGGCCGATCTCGTCGCCCGCCAGCAGCATCGGGGTGCCCTGGCTCAGCATCAGCGTCGCGATCATCGCCCTGACCCGCCGCGCACGTGCCTCGAGGATCGCGCGGTCGGTCGTCGGGCCCTCGACGCCGAGGTTGGCCGAGACGTTCTCGGAATGCCCGTCGCGGCCGTCCTCGCCATTGGCCTCGTTGTGCTTGCGCGCGTAGCTCACCACGTCCGCTAGCGTGAAGCCGTCATGCGCGGTGACCAGGTTCACCGAGGCGGTCGCCGGACGACCGGGCCGGTCGAACTCGCCCGCCGAACCGGTGATCCGTGCCGCAACCTCGGGCGCCGCGCCCGCATCTCCGCGCCAGAACCGGCGCACCGCGTCGCGGTAGCGGTCGTTCCATTCCAGGAACGGCGCCGGGAAGCCCCCCAGCTGGTAGCCGCCCGGCCCGATGTCCCAGGGCTCGGCGATCAGCTTCACGCGGGCCAGCAGCGGGTCCTGCCGCAGCGCCTGGAAGAACGGTGCCGCCGGGTCGAAGCCGTGATCGCGCCGGCCGAGCGTCGCGGCCAGGTCGAAGCGGAACCCGTCGACCCCCATCTCGCCCGCCCAGTAGCGCAAGCTGTCGATCGCCATCCGCAGCACCATCGGATGGTCCAGCCGCATCGTGTTGCCGGTGCCGGTATCGTTGACGTAGTAGCGCGGGTCCGGCGCAAGCCGGTAGTAGCTGGCGTTGTCGAGGCCGCGGAAGCTCAGCGTCGGCCCCAGTTCGCTGCCCTCGCAGCTGTGGTTGTAGACGACGTCGAGGATGACCTCGATCCCCGCGGCATGCATCCGGGAAACCATGGTCCGGAACTCGCCCGGATCGCCGCCGTGCAGGTAGCGCGGATCGGGCGCGAAGAAGCCCAGCGTCTGGTAGCCCCAGTAGTTCGTCATCCCCCGTTCGGCCAAGAACCCGTCGGTGATGAACGCATGGACCGGCAGCAGCTCCACCGCCGTCACGCCGAGCCGCGTCAGGTGGTCCAGCATCGGGTCCGAGGCAAGGCCGAGGAACGTCCCCCTCGGACCTGCCGACGGGTGGCGCCAGGTCAGGCCCTTGACATGCGCCTCGTAGATCACCGTCGCCTCGGCCGGCGTCGCCGGGCCCGGCGCGGGAGGGTCGGCAAAGGGCGCCGTGACGACGCCCTTGCACATGAAGGGCGCGCTGTCGCGCGGGTCGCGGACGAGGTCGTCGGCACCCGCGTGGCCCATCAGCTCGGGCGCCCAGGTCGGATGCCCCGTGATCGCCCGCGCATAGGGGTCGAGCAGCAGCTTCGCGGGGTTGAACCGGTGCCCCTCGCGGGGCGCCCAGGGCCCGTGCGCGCGATAGCCGTAGCGCAGCCCCGGCCCGGCGCCCTCAAGGTAGCCGTGCCACGCCCCGCCGTCGCGCTCGGGCAGGTCAAGCCGCGTCTCGCGGCCGCCGCGGTCGAAGACGCACAGCTCGATCCGGGTCGCATGGTCCGAGAACACCGCGAAGTTCACGCCCCCGCCGTCGGGCGTGGCGCCGAGCGGATGCGCCCGGCCCGGTCCCAGCGCACCGGCAAGCCTCATGCCGCCGCCAGCTCCGCATAGAGCCCCGCATAGGCGGGGGCCGAGGCCGCCCAACCCACCGGGTGGCGCATCGCGTTGCGCTGCATCACGGTCCAGGCGGGGCGGTCGGCATGCAGCGCGGCAAGCCGCTCCAGCGCCTCGGCCAGCGCGGCGGCGGTAACGGGGTGAAACTGAAGCCCAGTCGCCACGCCCGCCTTCATGGCTGCGTCGTTGGCGGTGATCACGGTGTCGGCCAGCCCCCCCGTCAGCGCCACCACCGGCAGGGTGCCGTAGCGCAGGCCATACATCTGGGTCAGCCCGCAGGGCTCGAACCGCGAGGGCACGAGGATCGCGTCGCCCCCCGCGATCAGCCGGTGCGCCAGCGCCTCGTCATAGCCGATCCTGACCGCCACGCGCGCCGGGTCCGCCGCCGCCGTCTGGCGGAACATCGCCTCGAGCCCCGCATCCCCCGACCCCAGAAGCGCCAGCGCCCCCCCTGCCGCCAGAAGCCGCGGCAGCGCCGCCAGCAGCAGGTCCAGCCCCTTCTGCTCGGACAGCCGCGAGACCACCACGCAAAGCGGCCCCTCCGGCGGCGCCAGCCCCAGCTCGGCACAAAGCGCCGCGCGGTTCCTGGCCTTGCCCGACGGCGCCCGGTAGCGGACGATGGCGGCATCCGTGACGGGGTTCCAGGCGGCCTCGTCGATCCCGTTCAGGATGCCCGCAAGGTCGGCCTCCCGCGCCCTCAGCACGCCGTCCAGACCCATGCCGAACTCGGGCGTCAGCAGTTCGCGCGCATAGGTCGGACTGACGGTCGAGATCCGGTCGGCCCAGACCAGCCCCGCCTTCAGCGCGCTGATCCGGCCCCAGAACTCGTAGCCCTCGGTAGTGAAGCCCGCCTCGGGCAGACGCAGCGCCGCACGGCGGTCGGCATCGGCCAGGCCGTGGAAGGCGACGTTGTGAATGGTGATCAGGCTGCGGGCGCGGCCACCCCTCTCCTTCAGGTACAGGGGCGCAAGCCCCGCCTGCCAGTCATGCACATGCATCACCTCGGGACGCCAGTCCTCCAGACCATCGGCTGCGATCGCCGCGCCGGCCCAGCTCAGCGCCGCGAAGCGTTCGGGGTTGTCGGGCCAGTCCTTGCCGTCGCGCCCGAGGTAGGGGCCGCCGTCGCGCAGATAGAGGTGGGGCGCGTCGAGCGCCATCAGGTCCAGCCCCGCGGCGCGGAAGGCCAGCACCCGCCCCGGCCCGCCGAACAGACGCTCTTCCCGCCAGACCTCGCGCCCGTCGCGCGCCGCCTCGAGAACCGCAGGATAGCCAGGCAGCAGCGTCCGCATGGCCCAGCCCTCGGCCGCCAGCGCCGCGGGCAGCGCGCCCGCCACGTCGGCAAGCCCGCCGGTCTTGACCAGCGGCGCCACCTCCGACGCGACCGAAAGTACTGCGCGCATCCTGCCTCCGGCCGCCCCGGGCCCTTGCGGTTCCAACTCCCGGTCCGCCCCCGGACCGCCGGCGCGCCTGCTCCGCACCGCCGCCCCGGCCCTATCCCAGCGCCTCGGCGCGGACGTCGAGCATCCGCTTGGTGATCAGCGTCACGCCCGTCTCGGTCACCCGGAAGAACTTCGCGTCCTTCTCGGGGTCCTCGCCGACCACCAGACCTTCGGGGATGTGCACGCCCCGGTCGATCACCACGTTCTTCAGCCGGGCGTGCCGGCCGACCGTCACATAAGGCAGCACCACGGCATGGTCGAGCGTCGCGAACGAGTTGGTGTGAACTCCGGTGAACAGAAGCGAGTTCCGCACCTCGGTCCCTGAAATGATGCAGCCGCCCGACACCATCGAGGACACCGCCGAGCCGCGGCGGTTCTCCTCGTCGTGGATGAACTTCGCGGGGGGAACGCTTTCCGAGTAGGTCCAGATCGGCCACTGCCGGTCCCACAGGTCCAGATCGGGCTCGAAGTCGGTCAGGTCGATGTTTGCCTTCCAGAAGGCGTCGATGGTGCCCACGTCGCGCCAGTAGGCGGGATCGCCCGGCTCGCCCCGCACGCAGCTTTCGTCGAACCGGTGCGCGACCGCCTTGCCGTTCTTCACGATGTCGGGGATCAGGTCGGTCCCGAAGTCGTGGCTGGAATTCGGGTCCGCCGCGTCGCGCAGCAAGAGGTCGCGCAGGAACGGCCACGAGAAGACGTAGATTCCCATCGAGGCCAGCGCCACGTTCGGGTCCTCGGGCGTGCCCGGCGGGTCCTTCGGCTTCTCCAGGAACGAGGTGATCCGCATCGTGCCGTCCACCGCCATCACGCCGAAGGCGCTGGCCTCCATCCGCGGCACGGTCAGACAGCCGACCGTCACGTCGGCGCCCGACTCGACGTGCTGGCGCAGCA
The DNA here is from genome assembly GCA_025458985.1 of Paracoccaceae bacterium. Lineage (GTDB taxonomy): Bacteria > Pseudomonadota > Alphaproteobacteria > Rhodobacterales > Rhodobacteraceae > JALORM01. Next base: position 6,069 of record JALORM010000003.1, read on the forward strand.
TGATCTCGTAATCCATCTTGTAGATGTGGTCGCCCGCCAGGATCAGCACGTAGTCCACGCCGTAGCTGTCGACGATGTCGATGTTCTGCGTCACCGCATCGGCGGTGCCAAGGTACCACTGGTTCTCGGCGACCCGCTGGCTGGCGGGCAGGATGTCGAGGTATTCGTTCCGCTCGGCGCGGAAGAAGTTCCAGCCGCGCTGGCAGTGCCGGATCAGGGAATGCGCCTTGTACTGGGTGGCGATCGCCATCTTGCGGATGCCCGAGTTCAGCGCGTTCGACAGGGCGAAGTCGATGATCCGGGTCTTGCCACCGAAGTAGACCGCCGGCTTGGCCCTCTGGTCGGTCAGTTCCTTCAGCCGGCTGCCCCGACCCCCGGCCAGGACGAAGGCCATGGCCCGGCCCGTCAGACGTATCGGTTGCATCGCGCGCCTCCCCCCTTCTTTGCGTTATCCCTCGTGGACCAGGATGATCGTGGACAGCGGCGGCAGCGTGACAGCCGCCGACTGCGCCTGTCCGTGCCAGGCCACCGCTTCCGACCGAACCCCGCCCAGGTTGCCGCGGTTCCCGCCGCCATAGGCCTCGGCGTCGGTGTTCAGCGCCTCGCGCCACTGCCCCTCCGCCGGCAGGCCGCAGCGCCAGAGCAGCCGCTCGACCGGCGTGAAGTTGCAGATCACCACCGCGGGCGGGTCGCCCTCGCCCCCGAACCGCGCCCAGGCGAAGACCGAGATGTCGCCCGCCTCGGCTTCCAGCCATCGGAACCCCTCGCCCTCGCAGTCCTTGCGATGCAGCGCCGGCGTCTCGCGGTAGAGGCCGTTGAGGTCGCGCACCAGCCGCTGCAGCCCCGCATGCAGCCCGTGCCCGGCCGCCATCCAGTCCAGATCGGCCGAATGGTTCCATTCGGCCTGCTGGCCGAACTCCTGCCCCATGAACAGCAGCTTCTTGCCCGGATGCCCCCACATGAAGCCGTAGTAGGCGCGCAGGTTGGCGAAGCGCTCGGCATCCGACCCGCCCGGCATCTTGCCCAGCATGCTGCCCTTGCCGTGCACCACCTCGTCATGGCTGATCGGCAGGATGAAGTTCTCCGAGAAGGCGTAGACCAGGCCGAAGGTAATCTGGTTGTGGTGGTGCTTGCGGTGGACCGGCTCGCGCCTGATGTAGTCGAGCGTGTCGTTCATCCAGCCCATGTTCCACTTGTAGCCGAAGCCCAGGCCGCCCGCGTCGACGGGCTGGCTGACGGCCGGGAACGAGGTGGACTCCTCCGCCGCGGTGAGGATGCCGGGCACCTCGCCATAGACCGTGGCGTTCATCCGCCGCAGCAGCGCGATGGCTTCGAGGTTCTCGCGCCCGCCGTGGACGTTCGGCACCCACTCGCCCTCGCGGCGCGAATAGTCGCGGTAGAGCATCGAGGCCACCGCATCCACGCGCAGTCCGTCGACGTGGTACTCCTCCAGCCAGTAGAGCGCGTTCGACACCAGGAAGTTCGCCACCTCGGCCCGGCCGAAGTTGTAGATCAGCGTGTTCCAGTCCTGATGAAAGCCCTCCTTCGGGTCGGCGTGCTCGTAAAGCGCGGTGCCGTCGAACCGGCCAAGCCCGTGGGCGTCGGTCGGGAAGTGCCCCGGCACCCAGTCGAGGATCACGCCCAGGCCACGCCGGTGCGCGGCCTCGACCAGGTCGCGGAACTCGTGCGGCGGGCCGTGGCGGACCGTCGGCGCATAGAGGCCGACCGGCTGGTAGCCCCACGATCCGTCGAAGGGGTGCTCGCTCAGCGGCAGGAACTCCAGATGGGTGAAGCCCATGTGATGGGCGTAGTTCACCAGGTCCTCGGCCGCCTCCTTGTAGGACAAGGGCCGCCCGCCCTGGTCCCACTTGCGCCGCCACGAGCCCAGGTGCACCTCGTAGATCGAGATCGGCGCGTCGCGGCGGTTGCGCGCGGCGCGCGCGGCCATCCAGTCGCCGTCCTTCCAGCCGTAGCCCGCGATGTCGCGCACCACGCTCGCCGTCGCCGGCGGATGCTCGGCGCCGAAGCCCACAGGGTCCGCCTTCAGCGGCAGCGCGCGGCCGTCGGCGCCGATGATCTCGTACTTGTAGGGCTCGCCCTCGCCGATGCCGGGCAGGAAGATCTCCCACACCCCGGTCGCCCCCCGGCGGCGCATCGGGTGGCGCCGCCCGTCCCAGTGGTTGAAGGCCCCCACGACCGAGACGCGCCGGGCGTTCGGCGCCCAGATCGCGAAATGCGTGCCCCGCGCGCCCTCGTGGTCGCGCACATGGGCGCCAAGCGCGGTCCAGAGCCGCCGGTGCGTGCCCTCGCCCAGAAGGTATTCGTCGATCTCGCCCAGCACCGGCCCGTGGCGGTAGGCGTCGGCATAGTCCCACTGCCCGCCGTAGCCCTGGCCCCGCAGCCGGTAGTCGGCCGAGGGCACCTTGCCCTGGAACAGGCCGCGCACCTCGGGGTGGGGATGAAGCTCGGCCTCGCCCTTCGCGGTCAGCGCGACCATCCGCTCGGCGCCGGGATCGAAGACGGTGACGACGGTCGCCTTGCCCTGGGCATGCGGCCCCAGAACCGCGAACGGGTCTTCATGCTGGCCAGCGGCGATCCGGCGCGCCACGTCGCCGGGCAGGAACTCGGGGAGCGAGGGTTTGCGCGCCGCCATGTGCCTACCCTAGCCCGCATTTCGGCCTTTGCAACGCGCCTCTTGGCGGCGGCACCCGATCCTTCTGGCGAAGGATCGGCCGGCGCCCGGCCCCCTCCGCGGCGCGACGGCGGGGGCGGGGCCACGATCCTTCGCCAGAAGGATCGCCCCCCGGCTCAGATCAGCGGCTGGGCAGCCCAGACATCGGCCATGTAGCCGCGGATCGTGCGGTCTGACGAGAACCACCCCGACCGCGCGACGTTCAGCGCCGCCATGCGTGCCCACTCACCGCGGTCGGCGAAGGCCGCAGCCGCCTCGGTCTGGGCGCGGGCGTAATCGTCGAAGTCGGACGCCACCAGAAAGTAGTCGTGGTGGCGGATATTGCCGACCAGGCCGTGATACCGACCCGGCTCGTCGGACGAAAACATGCCCGACTCGACCGCCTCCAGCGCGCGCGCCAGCGCGGGCGACCGCCCGATCGCCTCGGCGGCATGGCCGGGCACCTCGCGCCGCGCCATCGCCTCGGCGGCAGTCATCCCGAACAGGAAGAAGTTCTCGGCCCCCACCCGCTCGCGGATTTCCACGTTCGCGCCGTCGAGCGTCCCGATCGTCGGCGCCCCGTTCAGCGCGAACTTCATGTTGCCGGTCCCCGAGGCCTCCTTGCCCGCGGTCGAGATCTGCTCGGAAAGGTCGGCGGCCGGGATCAGCCGCTCGGCAAGGCTCACGTTGTAGTTCGGCAGGTAGACGATCTTCAGCCAGTCGCGGGTGACCGGGTCGCGGTTGATGACCTCGGCGGCATCGTTGATCAGGCGGATGATCTCCTTTGCCAGCACGTAGCCCGGGGCGGCCTTGCCGGCGAAAAGCCTGACCTTCGGCACCTTCGCCGAGCCCGGCGCATCGCGCAGCGCCTGCCATTCGGCGATGGCCTGAAGGATGTTCATGTGCTGGCGCTTGTATTCGTGGATGCGCTTGATCTGCACGTCGAACATCGCATCGGGGTCGAGCTTGATCCCGAGGCTCTCGGCGATCCAGTCCGACAGTTCGACCTTGTTGGCCCGCTTGGCCGCCATGAAGGCGCTCGCGAACCCGTCGCCGTCGATCACCGCCTCAAGCCCCGCCAGGCGCTCGAGGTCGTCCTCCCACCCCGGCCCGACCGCCTCCGAGATCAGCTTCGACAGACGCGGGTTCGCCGACAGCACCCAGCGCCGCGGGGTCACGCCGTTGGTCTGGTTCACGATGCGGTCGGGGTGCAACCGGTGCAGCTCGGCGAAGACCGTTTCCTTCATCAGCCCGGTATGCAGCGCCGAGACGCCGTTGACCTTGTGCGCCATGACGAAGCTCAGCTCGCCCATCCGCACCTGTCCGTCGCCGCGGATCGCCATTCGCCGGTCGGGATGCCGGCTGGCGTGCAGCTCGTCGATCCGGCCGATGATCTGCATGTGCCGCGGCAGCAGGCTGCCCATCAGGTGCTCGCTCCAGCGCTCCAGAGCCTCGGGCAGCAGGGTGTGGTTGGTGTAGCTGAGCGTGCGCTGAGCGATGTCCGCCGCGTCCTCGAAGGGGATGGCATGCTCGTCCATCAGCAGCCGCACGAGCTCGGGCCCCGCAATGGCGGGGTGGGTGTCGTTGAGCTGGATCGCCGCCTTGGCGGGCAGCTTCCTCAGGTCATGGTACTCGCCCCGGAACCGCCGCAGGATGTCGCGCAGCGAGGCGGCGGTGAAGAAGTACTCCTGCTTGAGCCTCAGCGCCTTGCCCTGGTCGGTGGTGTCGTCGGGATAGAGCACCCGGCTGATCGTGCGCGCCAGCGCCTCGGGCTGGGCGGCGGCGGCATAGTCGCCGCGGTTGAAGCTTGCGAGATCGAAAAGCTGCACCGGCATCGCGCCCCAGAGCCTGAGCGTGTTGGCCCAGCGGCCCTGCCAGCCGATCACCGGAGTGTCCCAGCCCTGCGCGATCACGCGTTCGCCCGGGTACCAGCGGGCGCGGCTCTCGACCTCCTCGACATGGCCGCCGAAGCCGATCTCGAAGGTGGCCTCGGGGCGCTCGAACTCCCAGGCGTGCTGCTGGTTCAGCCAGTCCTCGGGCTCCTCGACCTGGCGGCCGTCGACGAAGCGCTGGCGGAACAGGCCATGCTCGTAGCGGATGCCGTAGCCCATTGCCGGGCAGCCGATGGTCGACAGCGAGTCGAGAAAGCAGGCCGCAAGCCGCCCGAGCCCGCCGTTGCCCAGCGCCGCGTCGGGCTCGGTCGCCACGACCGCGTGCAGGTCCAGCCCCTGCCGCGCCATGACGGCCCGCGCCTCGTCGACGAGCCCGAGGTTGACGATGGCATCCTCCAGCAGGCGGCCGATCAGGAACTCCATCGACAGGTAGTAGACGCGCTTCTTCTGCTCGCGGTAGGTCGCCTGGGTCGAGGCAAACCAGGGGTCCATGATCCGCTCGCGCACGGCGTAGCTCAGCGCCATGCGCCAGTCGAACACCGTCGCGTGCGAGGGCGTCTTGCCCATCGTGTACTTCAGGTGGCGCAGCGTTGCGCCTTCCAGGTCGCCTTGCGTCATGTCCGTCCTGTCTCGTCGGCGCCCGCACCGGGCCATCCGGGGTCTGTTAGCGCTGTAGCTCCGGAAGGTGCGCAAACGCAACCTGCCCCCGCGCCGGGTCGGCGACAGGGCGGGCAGGACGTGGCGCCGACGCACGCTTTTCGGGCATCCGGGGCGGTGCAACCGGGTACGGTTGCCGCAGAATCGGGCGATCCGCGCTATCCAAAGCGCTTTCGGTGACCTCCGCAGCCACCTCCGCGCCCCGGCGCCACGGCTCCGAGTCGCCGGCTGCGCCTTCCGTCTGACGGCGCCCAGCGCGCGGACCGTCCGGCGGACTGTCGGGCAGACGGGCGCGCGCCCTGGAACCGGCGCCGGCGCAAACGACCGATCTGGTCAAAAAAACTGACCAGCCCTTGCCATCGATCCCCTCGCAGCTATAGTGCTCGCGGCATTCCTGCGTGCGCTCCGCGCCCCGGCACCGGCGCGCCTGCAAGGGAAGCGGATAGGGAGGACAATCATGACCAGAACCGACGACAGCCGGCAGCTTTCGCGCCGGTCATTCATCAAGAAGGGCGCGCTTGGCGGGACGGCCGCCGCGGCGGCCTCGACGCTGGCCGCTCCTGCGGTACTCGCGCAGTCGCCCGTGGTATTGAAGATGCAGACCTCGTGGCCGGCTTCGGACGTCTGGCAGGAGTTCGCGCAGGACTACGCCAACCGCGTGCAGGAGATGTCGAACAACCGCATCACCGTAGACCTGCTGCCGGCCGGCGCGGTCGTCGGCGCCTTCCAGGTGCTCGACGCGGTCAACGACGGCGTGCTCGACGCCGCGCATTCGGTCCCTGTCTACTGGTACGGCAAGAACAAGGCAGCCTCGCTCTTCGGCACCGGCCCGGTGTTCGGCGGCTCGGCAACCACGATGCTGGCCTGGTTCTACCAGGGCGGCGGCGCCGAGTTCTACCGCGAGCTCACCCAGGACGTCATGGGCCTCGACGTCGTCGGCTTCATGGGCTTTCCGATGTTCGCCCAGCCCTTCGGCTGGTTCAAGAACCCGGTCTCGACCGTGGCCGAGCTGCAGGGCTTCAAGTACCGCACCGTGGGCCTTGCCGCCGACCTGATGCAGGCGCTCGGCATGTCGGTCGCCCAGCTTCCGGGCGGCGAGATCGTGCCCGCGATGGAGCGCGGCGTGATCGACGCGTTCGAGTTCAACAACCCCACCTCGGACAGCCGCTTCGGCGCCCAGGACGTGGCCAAGAACTACTACCTGTCGTCCTACCACCAGGCCTCGGAAAGCTTCGAGTTCCTGTTCAACCGCGGCTGGTACGAGGATCTCGATCCCGACCTGCAGGCGATCGTCAAGTACGCCGTCGAGGCAGCGTCGAGCGCCAACACCTTCAAGGCGATGGACGTCTACTCGGCCGACCTGCAGAAGCTGCAGAACGAGTCGGGCGTGACCGTGCACCGCACCTCGAAGGAGATCCTCGACGCGCAGATCGCGGCCTGGGACCAGCTGATCCCGACGCTCGAGACCGACGAGTTCATGAAGCGCGTGCTCGACAGCCAGCGCGCCTGGGTCGAGCGGGTGACCTACTACGAGCTGATGAACGCGCCCGACTACGCGCTGGCCTACGACCACTACTTCCCGGGCAAGCTCGCGCTCTGAACCGCGCGCTCCTGTGCTAGACTGGAACCCGGCAGGTCCGCCTGCCGGGTTCTTCACGAGGCCTGAGGGGGAGGGGCCCATGATCCGCTACATCCGCTTTGCCGACAGCCTGTCGGCGTGGTTCGGCAAGACCTTCGCCTGGCTGATCGTGCTGATGACCATCGGCACCAGCTACGAAGTTGTCGTCCGCTACCTGTTCAACAGCCCGACGCCCTGGGCGCTCGATGTGTCGTTCATCATGTACGGCACGCTCTTCATGATGGGCGGGGCCTACACGCTGTCGCGCGGGCAGCACGTCCGCGGCGACTTCCTTTACCGGACATGGCAGCCGCGCACCCAGGCCAAGGTCGACCTCGTCCTCTACTTCGTGTTCTTCTTCCCCGGCATCCTCGCCCTCATCTTCGCCGGCTGGAAATACGCCTCGCGCAGCTGGGGCTACGGCGAGGTCAGCGTGAACTCGCCCGCCGGCATCCCGATCTTCCAGTTCAAGACGGTCCTCGTCGCGGCAGGCATCCTGCTGTTCCTCCAGGGCATCGCGCAGGTCTTCCGCTGCATCGTCGCGATCCGCACCAACGTCTGGATCGAGGCCGAGGAAGACGTGATGGAAACCGAGGACATCCTGATGAAGAAGGCCCACGAGGCCGAGACCGGAGGCCACGTATGACCGACCCCCAGGTGGCCCTGCTGATGCTGGGCCTGTTCATCCTCATGGTCTTCCTCGGCTTTCCGATCGCCTTCACGCTGATGGCGATGGGGATCGGCTTCGGGTACTACGCCTACTACGAGGACCGGATGTGGCGCGCCTTCGACCGGCTGGGCGAGGACGCAGGCTGGTGGGAAACCGCGACCACCTGGCTCGGAAGCTGGTTCAATAACAACATCTTCGACCTCTTCATCAACCAGACCTACACGGTGATGTCGAACGAGGTGCTGACCGCGGTGCCGCTGTTCCTGTTCATGGGCTACATCGTCGAACGCGCCAACATCGTGAACAAGCTCTTCGGGACGCTCAACATCGCCTCGAAGAACGTGCCGGGGTCGCTCGGCGTCGCCGCGCTGGTCACCTGCGCGCTCTTTGCGACGGCCACGGGGATCGTCGGCGCCGTGGTGACGCTGATGGGCCTGCTTGCGCTGCCGCAGATGCTGAAGGCTCGCTACGACAACGCCTTCGCGTCCGGCATCATCTGCGCCGGCGGGACGCTCGGCATCCTGATCCCGCCCTCGATCATGCTGATCGTCTACGCCGCCTCGTCGGGCGTCTCGATCGTCCGGCTCTACGCGGCGGCGCTGCTGCCGGGCTTCACGCTGGTCGGGCTTTACCTGATCTATGTCGTCGGGCGCTCGATCCTCCAGCCCTCGGTGGCGCCGAAGCCGGCCCCGGGCGAGATCCCGGACGTGCCCTTCGGCAAGCTCGTCTGGATGATCGCGACGTCCTTCGTGCCGCTGGCGTTCCTGATCCTCGCGGTGCTGGGCTCGATCCTCTTCGGGCTCGCCACGCCGACCGAAGCCGCCGCCATCGGTGCCTTGGGCGGCATCGTGCTGGCCTTCGCCTATCGCGCGATGACGTGGGAACGCATGCGCGAATCCGTGTACCTGACGGTGCGGACCACCGCGATGGTCTGCTGGCTCTTCGTGGGGTCCTACACCTTCTCGGCCGTGTTCTCCTACCTCGGCGGCGAACACATCATTGCCGAGTTCGTCGAGGGCCTCAGCCTGCAGCCGTGGCAGTTCCTGATCCTTGCGCAGCTCATCATCTTCCTTCTGGGCTGGCCGCTCGAATGGTCCGAGATCATCATCATCTTCGTGCCGATCTTCCTGCCGCTGCTGCCGCTCTTCGGGGTCGACCCGCTGTTCTTCGGCATCCTCGTGGCGCTGAACCTGCAGACCTCGTTCCTGACCCCGCCAATGGCGATGAGCGCCTATTACCTCAAAGGCATCGCCCCGCCGCAGGTGAAGCTGACCGAAATCTTCCGGGGCTGCTTCCCGTTCCTGCTGATGGTCTTCGTCTGCATGGGGCTGATGTACGCCTTCCCGCAGATCGTGTTCTGGCTGCCCGAGCTGTTCTATGGGGCAAGCTGAGGCACGGACCATCGCGCCCGCCCGAGGCGCCGCGATCCGGGCCGAGCCGGCCCGGAGCCTCGGCGCGCGGATCGGCCGGGGCGAGCTGAAGGCTGCCGAGGTGGCCGAGGCCTTCCTCGCGCGGATCGCCGAGGCAGAGCCCGAGGTGCACGCCTTCGCCTGGCACGACCCCACCTTCGTGCGCCACCAGGCGGCCGAACTCGACCGCTACCGCGCCTCGGGGCGGCCGGTCGGGCGGCTCCACGGCGTGCCGGTGGCGCTGAAGGACATCATCGACACCGCCCGGATCCCCACGACGAACGGCACCCCGCTCGACGCGGGCCGGGTGCCCGACAAGGACGCCTGGATCGTGGCGCGTCTGAAGGCCGAAGGCGCGCTGATCCTCGGCAAGACGGTCACGACGGAACTGGCCTACCTCCACCCCGGCCCGACCGCCAATCCCGCCGCACCGGGCCACACGCCGGGGGGCTCGTCCTCGGGATCGGCGGCGGCGGTGGCCGCCGGCATGGCGCCGCTCGCCATCGGCACCCAGACCGGCGGATCGGTGATCCGGCCGGCCTCGTTCTGCGGGGTCGCCGGCTTCAAGCCCAGCTTCGGCGCAATCCCCCGCACCGGCATCCTGCGGCAGTCCGGCACGCTCGACACGGTGGGCGTCTTCGCCCGCGACGCCGAGGATTGCGCGCTTCTGGCCGACGCGCTCTTCGGCCACGATCCGGCCGACCCGGCGACCACGCCCGCCCCGGCGCCCCGGCTCTACGAGGCCGCCTGTTCGCCGCCCCCCGTCACGCCGACGCTCGCCTTCGTCGAGATGCCGGGCTGGGCCAGCGCGCACGAGGATACGCGCGGCGCCTTCGCCGAACTGGTGGCACTTCTGGGCGAGCAATGCTGGGAAACCCCGCTGCCGAGGATCTACGACGAGGCCGCCGCCCTGCGCGAGCGCATCAACTTCGCCGAGATGGCCCATGCCTACCACCGCTACGACCGCGCGGACGCCGACCTCTCGCCCGAGATCCGCGCCGCGCTCGACGCGGGCCGCGCGGTGACGGCAAAGGACTACCTCGCCGCGCTCGACTGGCAGCGGGTCCTGCGCGCCGGGATCGAAGAGATCCTCGAACGCGCCGACGCGATCCTCTGCCCGGCCGCCCCGGGGCCCGCGCCCGAAGGGCTCGGCTCCACCGGATCGGCGATCTTCAACGGGCTCTGGACCTGGCTCGGCCTGCCCGCCATCACCCTGCCGCTGCTGCAGTCGCAGGCGGGCCTGCCGATCGGCGTGCAGCTCGTCGGCCGTCCCGGCGACGACGCGCGGCTGCTCAGGACGGCCGCCTGGCTCGATACCACCCTCGCCCAACCGGAGGCGGAGACCCCATGACCAACATGCCCATCAAGCTTGTCGCCTTCGCGATCCTCCTGGGGTTCCTCGGGATCCTCATCTACCGCGTCCCCCGCCTCGACCTCGGTGCGCTGGTCGCGCTGACGCTGGTTCTGGCCGCGGTCGACCTGTTCTGGAAAAGCCGCAGGGGCTGAGGCGCAGCGAACCGGCCGCCCGGGGCAGCGTCTGCCCGGGGCTGTCACAATGCTGACGGGAATATGAGTTCCGGCCGCGGGCCGCGCCTGACATTGTCGGGCCGACAACCGACCCCGCCGGAGCCTTCCCGATGCGCCCTGCCTCTGCCCTGACCGTTGCTGCCGCCCTCGCCCTCGCGGCCGTCCCTGCCCTCGCAGACCCCGACCCCGCCGACTGGGATGCCGTGCTGGCCGAGGCGCGCGGCCAGACCGTCTGGTTCAACGCCTGGGGCGGCTCGGCGCAGGCCAACGACTTCATCGCCTGGGCCGGCACCCGCGTGGCCGAGGACTTCGGCGTGACGGTCGAACACGTCAAGCTGTCCGACACCGCCGATGCCGTCAGCCGGGTGATTGCCGAACGGACGGCCGGGACCGACGCGGGCGGCGCGGTCGACCTCATCTGGATCAACGGCCCGAACTTCGCGGCGATGAAGGACCAGGGCCTGCTCTTCGGCCCCTGGGCCGAAAGCCTGCCCAACTGGGCGCTGGTCGATCCCGCCGCCAACGCCGCGCTGACCGCCGACTTCACCGTGCCGACCGAGGGGCTGGAGGCGCCCTGGGCCATGGCGCAGGTCGTCTTCTGGCACGACACCGCCCGTGTGCCCGACCCGCCCCGCTCGATGCCCGCGCTTCTGGCCTGGGCCGAAGCCAATCCCGGCCGCTTCACCTACCCCCAGCCGCCCGACTTCCTCGGGACCACCTTCCTCAAGCAGGCCCTGATCGGGCTTGTGCCGGACCCCGCCGTCCTTCAGGCCCCGGCCGAGGCGACCGAGTACGACGCCGTCACCGCACCGCTCTGGGCCTTCCTCGACGCGCTGACCCCCCATCTCTGGCGCGAGGGGCGGGCCTACCCGGCGACAGGCGAGGCGGTGAAGCCGCTGATGGCGGACGGCGAGGTGGACCTTGCCATCTCGTTCTCGCCCGGGGCCGCCTCGGCCGCGATCGCCAACGGAGAGCTGCCCGACACGGTGCGCAGCTACGTGCTTGACGGCGGCACGATCGGCAATGCCAGCTTCGTCGCCATCCCCTACAATGCCAATGCCAAGGCCGGCGCGATGGTGCTGGCGAACTTCCTGATGTCGCCCGAGGCGCAGCTCAGGATGCAGGATCCGGCCGTGCTGGGCTGGGGGACCGTGCTCGCGATGGACCGCCTCGCGCCCGACGAGGCCGCGGCTTTCGCCGCGCTCGACCTCGGCATCGCGACCCTCGGCCCCGCCGACCTCGGCACCGCCCTGCCCGAACCGCACCCCTCCTGGATGACCCGGATCGCCGAGGACTGGGCGGCACGCTACGGCGCGAAATGACGCCACCG
>JALORM010000170.1 GCA_025458985.1 Paracoccaceae bacterium
CGGACCTGGAGGTAGGCGCCTGCCCCGATCGCCACCGTGGCGGCCGCAGCCAGAATGATCGTCAGCATGTCCGCTCTCCTCCTCGGCCTAGCCCGGACATCCTGCCGATTCTCATTGAACATACCGTAAACATCCGTTTTCTTGACCGGACGCCCCTTTTGCAGTAGCAGCACGGAGCGTCCGCATCCGGCGGCCGCGATGCCGGGACGCGCCGGACACTGCGTCCCCTGACCAGCAGGCGGCCTCGTGCCGCCGCGACAAGGACGCTGATGACACAATTCTCCGACCTCAAGCTCGATCCGCGAGTCCTCAAGGCTGTCGAGGAAGCGGGCTACACCACCCCCACCCCGATCCAGGCCGGCGCCATTCCCCACGCCCTCGAGGGCAAGGATGTGCTCGGCATCGCCCAGACCGGCACCGGAAAGACCGCCAGCTTCACGCTGCCGATGATCACGCTCCTGTCGAAGGGCCGTGCCCGCGCGCGGATGCCGCGGAGCCTGGTGCTGTGCCCCACCCGCGAACTGGCCGCCCAGGTGGCCGAGAACTTCGACATCTACGCAAAGCACACGCGGCTTACCAAGGCGCTCCTGATCGGCGGGGTCTCGTTCAAGGAACAGGACGCGCTGATCGACAAGGGCGTCGACGTGCTGATCGCCACGCCCGGCCGGCTGCTCGACCATTTCGAACGGGGCAAGCTTCTGCTGACCGGCGTCCAGATCATGGTGGTGGACGAGGCCGACCGGATGCTCGACATGGGCTTCATCCCGGATATCGAGCGCATCTTCCAGCTGACGCCCTTCACCCGGCAGACCATGTTCTACTCGGCCACCATGGCGCCCGAGATCGAACGGATCACCAACACCTTCCTGCATTCGCCCGCCCGGATCGAGGTCGCACGCCAGGCGACGGCGTCCGAGACGATCGAGCAGCGGCTGATCGAGTTCCGGCCCTCGCGCCGCGACCGCGAGACGGCGGCGAAGGAAAAGCGTGCCATGCTGCGTGCGGCGATCGACGCCGAGGGCGAGGCGCTGAAGAACGCGATCATCTTCTGCAACCGCAAGTCGGAAGTCGACGTGGTCGCCAAGTCGCTCAAGAAGTACGGCTATGATGCCGCGCCGATCCACGGCGACCTCGACCAGAGCCAGAGGATGCGCACGCTGGACGGGTTCCGCGACGGATCGCTGAAGCTGCTGATCGCGTCGGACGTCGCCGCGCGCGGGCTCGACATCCCCGCGGTCAGCCATGTGATCAACTTCGACGTGCCGTCGCATTGCGAGGACTACGTCCACCGGATCGGCCGGACCGGCCGGGCGGGCCGCAAGGGCGTGGCGATCACGCTGGCGGTGCCCGCAGACGACAAGTACCTTGCCGCGATCGAGGGTCTGATCAAGACCACGATCCCCCGGGTCGTGCCGCCGATCGCCATCGAGTCGGGCGACGACGCCGCAGACCCCGCACGCGAACGTGGCGGCCGCGGCGAGCGGGCCGACAGGGGCGAGCGCCGCGGCCGCCGCGGCGAGCGGCGGGACGGCAGCGCCCCGGCCGGTGATCGCCCGGCAGCGCACGAGGACGAACCCGCGCCGCGCGCCGCGGCAGAGCCGCAAACTGCGGAGGCCTCTGCCCGCGACGCGACCCGCCGCCGCGACGATGCCCCCAGAGACGAAGGGCGCCACGACGAGGGCCGGCGCGAACGGGGCGGAGACCGCCGCCGCGGGCGCGACGGCGACCGGCGCGACGAGGCGCCGGTCGTGGGCCTCGGGGATCATGTCCCCGATTTCCTGATGCGGGGCTTCAAGCTGCCTGCCGGCGACTGAGCCGCCCCGGAGGCGCATCCCCGCGCACGCACCCCCTTCGGACCCTCGCGCCCGATCCTTCGCCAGAAGGATCGGGGCCAATCCTTCTGGCGAAGGATTGCGGCGCCCTATCCCCCCGACAGGCGGCTGACGACGACCGTGACCTCGGGCTTCTTGCCGATCTCCTCCAGCGCCGCCTGCCGGACGATACGCTTCACGGCCTCGTCGATCCGGTCATCGTCGCGCAGGGTCTTGGCCCCGGCCCCATCGAGGTGCTCGGTGACCTCGGCCTCGATCACCTCGGCCAGAAGCTTGCGCGACCGGCCTGCCTGCGGCAGTCCCATGGTCTCGGCCCAGGCCTCGCCCAGAAGCCGGTCGTCCTCGACGATCAGCGTCACCAGCACGTGCCCGTTGATCGCCATGCGGATGCGGTCGCGCACCACCCCGTCCATCGCGCCCACCAGCACCGACCCGTCCAGGTAGACGCGGCCCGTCTCGATGTATTCCACGATCTCGGGCGCATCGCCGGTCAGGTCCACCATCGTCCCGTTGGGCACGATCTCGGAAGCGATGCCCTTCGCCTGGGCGAGCCTCGCGTGTTCGCGCAGCATGCGGTGCTCGCCGTGCATCGGGATCAGGATCTGCGGCTTCATCAGCTCGTGCACCGCCTCGAGGTCAGGGCGGTTGGCATGGCCCGACACGTGATAGCGGCTGTCGCGGTCGTCGACCACCTCGACCCCGATCTCGGAGAAGGCGTTGACGATCCTGAGGACCGAGCGCTCGTTGCCGGGGATTGTCTTCGACGAAAAGAGGAACGTGTCGCCCTCCTTCATCTCGAAGCCGAGGTACTTGCCCCGGCTCAGCGCCGCCGTCGCCGCCCGGCGTTCGCCCTGGCTGCCGGTCACGATCAGCATCAGGTTGTCGCGGGATACGTGTTCGGCATCCTCGGGCGCGATCGTCGGCGGGAAATCGGTGAGGACGCCGGCCTCCTGCGCCGCCCCGATCATCCGGCGCATGGCGCGCCCCAGCAGCACGACAGACCGCCCGGCTGCCCGCGCGGCAACCGCAAGCGTCCTGACCCGGGCGACGTTCGAGGCGAAGGTCGTGGCCGCGACCATGCCCTTCGCGCCGCGGATCAGCTCTTCGATGGCCGGGCCCAGCGTCGCCTCGGACCGCCCGGGATGCGGGACGAAGACGTTGGTCGAATCGCAGGTCAGGACCTTCACGCCGCCCGCCTCGGTGGCAACACGGTGCCAGAGTTCGGCATCGAACGGCTCGCCCACCAGCGGGTTGCCGTCGAGCTTGAAGTCGCCGGTATGCACCACCCGTCCCGCGGGCGTGTCGATCACCAGCGCAGCGCTTTCCGGAATCGAGTGCGACACCGGCAGGAACGACACGGTAAAAGGCCCCGCCTCGACCGTTTCGGGCCAGGCGCCGACGGTCGTCACCGCGGCGGGGTCGCGGCCCTGATCCTCGAGCTTCATCCGCGCGATCAGCGCCGTGAAGCGCCGCGCATAGACCGGCGCCTTCAGCCGCGGCAGCAGGTGCGCGAGCGCGCCGATGTGATCCTCGTGCGCGTGGGTGATGAAGATGGCCTCCAGCCGGTCGGCACGCTCGGCAAGCCAGGCCACGTCGGGCAGGATCAGGTCGACGCCCGGGGCGCCGTCCATGTCGGGAAAGGTCACGCCGAGGTCGACGAGGATCAGACGCTCCCTGCCCTCCGGCCCCCAGCCGAAGACGTAGGCATTCATGCCCACCTCGCCCGCGCCGCCCAGCGGCAGGTAGATCAGCCGTTCGGTCTTCATGCTGCCCCGTTTTCCCTGTTGTATCGGTGGATCACGGTCAGCCCGTGCATCGTCAGGTCGTCCTCGACGGTGTCGAACAGGTCAGCCCCGCCTGCGAAGAGGGGTGCAAGCCCGCCGGTGCCGATCACCTTCATCGGGCGGCCGTACTCTTCGCGGATGCGGGCGCAGACTTCGCGCACGACACCGATGTAGCCCCAGAACACGCCCGCCTGCATGCACTGGACGGTGTTGGTGCCGATGACCTTCTCGGGGCGGCTCACATCCACGTGCGGCAGCGCGGCGGCGGCCATGTGCAGCGCTTCCAGGCTCAGGTTGACCCCCGGCGCGATCACGCCGCCCACATAGGCGCCGTCGGCGGCGGTGACGTCGAAGGTCGTGGCGGTGCCGAAGTCGACCACGATGAGGTCGCCGCCGTGGCGGTCGAAGGCGCCCGTGGTGTTCACCAGCCGGTCGGGGCCGACCTGGGTGCCGGGATCGACGCGCGGCGGATGCGGCAGCAGGCAGTCGGGCTTGCCGACGACGAGGGGCCGGGTGTTGAAGTAGCGGTCCGACAGGACGCGCAGGTTGAACACCACGCGCGGTACGGTCGACGAGACGATGACCTCGTCGATGTCGAGCCTGAGCCCCTTGTGCGCCATCAGCGTCGACAGCCACACGAAGTATTGGTCGGCGGTGCGCTGGTGCTCGGTCGAGGTGCGGAAGGTCGCAAGGAACCGCGTGCCGTCCCAGACCGAGAAGACGGTGTTGGTGTTGCCGGTGTCGATGCACAGAAGCATGGCGCCCCGTCCCTCAGAAGTAGATGTCGGCCGCCGCGATGTGGCGGGGCCCTTCGGCAGTCCGGATCACCAGCGCGCCGCTGTCGTCGAGCGTCTCGAACCGGCCTGCGTGGGTCTCGGTCCCGGTCCGGGCGGTCAGCATCTCGCCCCGCCGGGCCGCGCGGGCAAGCCATGCGTTGCGGACGGGCGCGAAGCCGAAGGTGGCGAACTGATCCTCCCACGCCGCGAAGGCAGGGGCGAGGTGGTCGAGGAACGCCAGCGCGCCGATGACGATGCCGGTCTCGCTAGCCAGCGAGACCGGGCGCGTCGCGCCGGGCTCGACCTCGTCGGGCGAGGGCGCCGCGGCCAGGTTCACGCCGATCCCGATCGCCAGCCGCTGCACGCCACGCCCGGCGCCTGCGCTTTCCAGAAGGATGCCCGCAACCTTGCCGCCGTTCAGCAGCACGTCGTTCGGCCATTTCAGCGCGAAGGGTCCGGCCCCGCCGGTCACGGCCGCGAAGGCGTCATGCAGCGCCAGCGCCGCCACGAACGACCGGAGCGCGGCGGCCTCGGCGGTCCCTTCCGGCCGCATCGCGAGCGTCGCGGCGAAGTTGCCCGGCAGGCTTGCCCAGGG
>JALORM010000171.1 GCA_025458985.1 Paracoccaceae bacterium
AGCTTGGAGAAGAACAGCCCGATCTCGGCCAGGATGCCGCCCGGCCCGGCCCAGAGCAGCGCCAGCGGCACCAGCCAGAGCGCCCCCCAGATCGCCACCGTCCGCAGCGTGGCGGCGGCGGAGGCAGGGACCTGCGGCGCCGCGTCCGCGGCCGGCGGGGCAGGGGGCAGCAGGGCCGCCCCGGCCAGCGCCGCGGCCAGCACGATCAGCGGAAAGGGCACGCCGATCGCGAAGATCGCGACGAAGGCCGCCGCCGCGATTGCCCAGGCGCCGGGGCCCTTCAGCGCGCGACGCGACACCTTCACAAGCGCCTCGACAACGATCACCACGACCGCCGCCTGCACGCCGAGGAACAGCGCCTGCACCAGCGGCACCGCCCCGAACGCGGCATAGAGCGCCGACAGCGCCAGCACCACTGCCGCCCCGGGCAGCACGAAGAGCAGGCCCGCCAGAAGCCCCCCCGGCACGCCGCGCAGCTTCCAGCCCGCGTAGGTCGCAAGCTGCATTGCCTCGGGGCCTGGCAGCAGCATGCAGAACGACAGCGCCGAGAGGAACTCGCGTTCCTCGAGCCAATCCCGCTCCTCGACCAGTTCGCGGTGCATCAACGCGATCTGCCCCGCTGGGCCGCCGAACGACAGGACGCCGATGCGGCCGAAGACGCGCCAGAGCGCGGCGTAGGAAATGGCCCGCGTCATCGGCGCGAGCGGAGGAGCCTGCGCGAAGACGGGGCAGGGCGGTCAGTCGCAGGTCCGGCGAAGGCCATTCCGGGGCACCCGTGTCGAAGATCGGGATGCGACCTTTGGGCCGGAGCCTCACGGGGCGGTCGCGTCGTCCCCACACGGGCAGGATAGCCGGGCATGGGCGTCGGAGCAATCGGGCCTCCGAGTCCGAAGCGCATCGGGCCTCTCCGCGCCGAAGGCGGCATGACCGGACCGGAGGAAGGACAGTGCAGGCCGCTTCAGATCGAGAGCCTGACCCCCTGCGCGCCACGCTCGCGATAGGGGGTGGTCTTGTAGTGTGCGCGGTAGCACTTCGAGAAATGCGAGGGCGAGGCGAAGCCGCAGGCCAGCGCCACGTTGATCACGCTCATGTCGGTCTGCATCAGGAGGTTGCGCGCCACAGCCGTTCCAACTGGCGCGTCGACATGCCGACGTCCTCCGCCAGGATCGCCGGGCTGATCGGTTCCTCCAGGTTCTGCTCCATCATCTGGATGACCTGGGAAAGCTTGGGGTGCCGCACGCCGATGCGCGTGGGGATCGACAGGCGCGGCGTGTCCTGGTCGGTGCGGATCGAGGAATAGATCAGCTGGTCGGCGACCGTGCCGGCCAGTTCCTCACCGTGGTCGGTCGCGATGATCTTCAGCATCAGGTCGATCGACGAGGTGCCGCCCGCGGTGGTCCAGCGGTTGCCGTCCATCACGAAGACCGACTTCGTCAGCGTGACGGCCTCGAACTCCTCGGCGAAGCTGTCCTGGTTTTCCCAGTGGATCGTGGCCTTCTTGCCGTCGAGCAGCCCGGCCGCGGCAAGCGAATGCGATGCCGTGCAGAGCCCGCCGATGGTGGTGCCGCGCCGGGCCTCGCGTCTGAGCCAGTTCACCAGGCGCCGGGTCGTGGCCTTCTGCACGTCGATCCCGCCGCAGAGCAGGATGACATCCTCGCGGCCGATCTCGTCGAGCCCGATGTCGAGCTTGAAGGCGGTTCCGTTCGAGCAGACCGCCGTCTCGCCGTTTTCGCCCGCAAGCTGCCAGGTGTAGAGCGTCTTGCCCGCCATGCGGTTGGCGATGCGCAGGCATTCGATCGAGCAGGCGAAGCAGAGCATCGTGAACTGGTCAAGCAGCACGAAGACGTAGTTGCGCGCCTTGGCCCGCGGATCCCTGAGCGCGACCCTGATTTCCTGCTGAAGCATGCCGGGCAGCTCCTCCCTGGGCCGCCGCCTCAAGCGAAAACAGGATTCGCGGGCGCATTCAAGTGCAATGCGTCGAAAAGCGACCGGATCGGTCGGAAACAGGCACCCCCGACCCGCGCAGGGAGGTTTGCAAGCCCCGCCCCGCGGCCCTATAAGCGCCCGGTCGGACGCCCCTGCGCCTGGGGGCACGCATGAGGAGAGGCGCCATGAGCATGGGCTGGAACAAGACGGGCTGGCGGTCGAGGCCGCGGGTCCAGATGCCGGACTACACCGATGCCGCCGCACTGGCGGCGGTCGAGGCGCGACTGGCCAAATATCCGCCTCTCGTCTTTGCCGGCGAGGCGCGGCGGCTGAAGCGCGCGCTCGGCCAGGCGTCCGAGGGCAAGGCCTTCCTGCTGCAGGGCGGCGACTGCGCCGAAAGCTTCGGCGAGTTCTCGGCCGACCTGATCCGCGACACCTTCAAGGTGATGCTGCAGATGGCCGTGGTCCTGACCTTCGGTGCCAAGGTGCCGGTGGTGAAGGTGGGCCGCATGGCCGGCCAGTTCGCCAAGCCGCGCTCGGCCCCGACCGAGACGATGGCCGGGGTGGAACTGCCCGCCTATCGCGGCGATATCATCAATGGGTTCGACTTCACGCCCGAGGCGCGCATTCCCGACCCGGCGCGGATGCTGCAGGCCTACACTCAGGCCGCCGCCACGCTGAACCTGCTGCGCGCCTTCTCGACCGGCGGCTTCGCCGACATCCACCGCGTCCATGCCTGGACGCTCGGCTTCGCCGAGGGCGAGAAGGCCGAGCGCTACAAGGCGATGTCCGAACGCATCTCGGACGCGCTCGACTTCATGACCGCCGCCGGCATCAACGGCGAGACGGCGCATTCGCTGTCGACGGTGGACTTCTACACCAGCCACGAGGCGCTGCTTCTGGAGTACGAGGAGGCGCTCTGCCGGATCGATTCCACGACCGGCCTGCCGGTCGCCGGGTCGGGGCACATGCTGTGGATCGGCGACCGGACCCGGCAGCCCGACGGCGCGCATGTCGAGTTCTGCCGCGGCGTGCAGAACCCGATCGGGCTGAAATGCGGCCCCTCGCTGACCACCGACGACCTGAAGGTGCTTGTGCGCAAGCTCAACCCCGAGAACGAGGCCGGCCGTCTGACGCTGATCGCCCGCTTCGGGGCGGGCAAGGTCGGCGACCACCTGCCGCGTCTGATCCGGGCGGTCGAGGAGGAAGGCGCGAAGGTGCTCTGGTGCTGCGACCCGATGCACGGCAACACGATCAAGTCGGCCTCGGGCTACAAGACCCGTCCCTTCGAAAGCGTGCTGCGCGAGGTGCGCGAGTTCTTCGACGTGCACAACGCCGAGGGCACGGTGCCGGGCGGCGTGCATTTCGAGATGACCGGCAAGGACGTGACCGAATGCACCGGCGGCGTCCGCGCGGTCAGCGAGGAGGACCTCAGCGACCGCTACCACACCGCCTGCGACCCGCGCCTGAACGCAAGCCAGGCGCTGGAACTGGCGTTCCTCGTGGCCGAAGAGATCTCGGAGCGGCGCGCCAACGGCCAGGCGAGGGCGGCCGAGGGCTGACGACCCGGGGCGCGGGGCCGGGGCCGCAGGCGCGGGGCCGGTCCCGGCGCGCCGGTCCGCGTGGATGGGCGGACCCTGCGCGGCCGGAGCGCCGTTTCCAACAAGGCCGCAGGACCCGCGCGCCGTTCAGTCCGAAGAATGCACCAGACGCAGTGCGCCGCGGCGCAGGCCCTCGGCGGTGCCCGTCGTCGCCGTGTCGGCGGGAGGCGCTGCCGGCGCGGGGGCCGTACCGGCCGCGCCGCCTGTCCAGGGCGTGGGCGCCTCGGCGAAGCCGGTCACGGGCGTCAGGGTTGCACCGGCGCTCGCGGCCGGCGCCGTCGGGATGGTGCAGGTGGTCACCTGCGCCGCGGCCAGGCGGAACCGGCGCGGCGGGCGGCCGATGCCGCCTTCGGCGGCGAACCCGCCCAGTACCCGCACCACACCACCCGCCTCGTCGCGCAGCGGCAGGAGGATCAGCCGGGCGGTCAGCGCGGGCCGCCCGAAGCCGGTCACCCCTTCGAGGGTCAGCATCACCACCGCAGGCCCGGCAAAGGCGGCCTCGACATGTTCGGCCACCGCGTCGCGGGCGCAGGGATCGAAGAAGGCCGACAGGGGCATGCCGCGGACTTCCATCCCCAGAAGCTCGTTGAGGTGCATGCCCGCAAGACGGATGCGTGCCGCGCCGGGGGCGATGCGCTCGGCCACGAAGGCGAACTCAAGCGCGCCCTCGATGCCGCGCGGGTCGATCATCGCCCGGGTCGGGAAGTCGCCGCCGGCACGCAGCCCTTCCCAGTAGGCGCGCAGCTGTGCCAGCGCCGGATGTTCGGCCACGGCTCCGCGCCGCTCGGACATGCTGATGACCTTTCCGCCGGTTCCCCGGCTTCCCGCGACCCACATCGCCATGTCACTCCCGTCCGCTGGCGTTGACCGAGCAGCCCGCGTGCGGCGACTGGCATCTTGTTAACCATGCCCGCGGATTGCTTACCTGTCCGTTAACATGCCATAGACGGATCGAATTTGGGGGGTTTTGTTGATCAATGGTTAATCGTGCTTGAGTCGATGACGGGCTTTGCCGCCCGCACGGGCGAGGCTGCGGGACAGGCCTGGGCCTGGGAGGCGCGCAGCGTGAACGGCAAGGGGCTGGACCTGCGGCTGCGCCTGCCCGAGGGGATCGAGGGGCTCGAGGCGGCGGTGCGCGCCGAGGCGCAGGCGCGGTTCGCACGCGGCAACGTCACCGTGGCGCTCCGGCTCGACCGCGCCGCCGAGGTCCTGGCGATGCGCGGGGTCCTCGATACTTCGGGCGCGAGCGCCGAAGATGACGGCGCGGCGCTCAAGGCCGCGCTTCTGGCCGATGCGGCAGCGCTTCTCGACGCGCTCAGGCACATGCGCCTGGCCGAGGGCAGGGCGCTGTACGAGATCCTGGCCGCGCAGCTTGCGCGGATCGAGTCGCTGGCCGCCCGCGCGGTCCCGCGCAGGCCGAGGCGCTGCGCGCCGCCCTGGCGCGGGTCACCGACGGCGCCGAGGCGGCCGATCCCGCGCGCGTCGCGCAGGAACTGGCCCTGATCGCCGTGAAGGCCGACGTCACCGAGGAGATCGACCGCCTGAAGGCCCATGTCGCCGCCGCCCGCGCGCTGCTGCAGGAGGGCGAGCCGGTGGGCCGGCGGCTCGACTTCCTGGCGCAGGAGTTCAACCGCGAGGCCAACACCCTGGCCTCGAAAGCCAATCACGCCGGTCTCACCCGCGTTGCGCTGGAGCTGAAGGCGGTGATCGACCAGATGCGCGAACAGGTTCAGAACGTCCAATGACCGACGCACCGCGCCCCGACCAGGACCGCCGCCGCGGCCTTCTCGTCATCCTGTCGTCGCCTTCCGGGGCGGGCAAATCGACACTCGCCCGCCGGCTGATGGCCTGGGACCCCTCGATCCGCTTCTCGGTCTCGGCCACCACGCGCGCACCGCGCCCGGGCGAGGTGGAGGGGCGGGAGTACCATTTCCGCAGCCGGGCCGAATTCGAGGCAATGGTTGCGGCGGGCGAGATGCTGGAACATGCCGAAGTCTTCGGGAACCTCTACGGCAGCCCGCGGGCGGCAGTGGAAGAGGCGATCCGCCAGGGTCAGGACACGCTGTTCGACATCGACTGGCAGGGCGGTCAGCAGATCAAGCAGGCGATGCGCGACGACGTCGTGTCGATCTTCCTGCTGCCGCCGTCGATCGCGGCGCTGGAGGAGCGACTGCACACCCGCGCCCAGGACAGCGACGAGGTGATCCGCGGGCGGATGGCCAAGTCCGAGGCCGAGATCAGCCACTGGGCCGAGTACGATTATGTCCTCGTGAACCGCGACCTCGACGAATGCGAGGAGGCGCTGCGCACCATCCTGCGCGCCGAGCGGCTGCGCCGCGCGCGGCAGCCCTGGCTCAACGCCTTCGTGCGCCAGCTGAACGCCGAGTTCGAGGGGCGCCGCTAGCGCACCTCGCGCAGGACCAGGCCAGGGTTGGGCAGCGGCTGGTCGGTCAGAACCCGGTAGGCGCCCGCGAAGCGCAGTTGCCAGAGCTTCTGGCCAAGGTCGATGATGTCAAAACCCGGGGTCAGAATCGGAGAGACGACGAAATGCGGGTCGAAGGACTTGAGGAGGTCGGCATCGAGCGACGAGAAATCGACCACCCCGATGTCATCGCCGAAGCGGCCCTCGCTGATGTCCCGGCTTGTGCCGCGGCGTCCGGGAAGGTGGCTGACAAAGAGCACCCGCGTCTCCGCGGCCCCGACGGTGCGTCCGGAACGAGGCGTGGGACCAGAGGCCATCTTGAATCGTCTCCGGAATGGGACCGTGTAGGACATCGGACCAGGACACTGGAATCGGGATCTACAACACCTCGCGCAACGCCGCGGAACTCTCCAAGGAACCAAAAACTCTTGGCAGCACACTACCTATGCTTGTGCCGCTTCGGTAGCGCACACTGTATGCCGCAGCGACGGATTTTCAACCGCCTAAAAAGGGTTAACTGGTGAATCTCGAAACTGCGCAGATGCTGACAAGCGCACTTCCGCTGCCTGTCGTCCTGATCGGGCCCGACGCGCGACTGCGCGCGGCGAACAGCGCTGCACGGCAGCTTTTCGGCACCGACGCGGAAGGGCGCCACTACATGCTGGCGCTCAGGGCGCCGGGTCTGGTCGACTGCATCGAGGCGGCGCTGCGCGGCGGCGCCCCGGCGGAAGTCCGCCACCGGATGTCCGAGTGCGGCCGCGACTCGCTCTGGCGCGTGACGGCGGCACCGCTGCCCGGAGGGCAGGGGGCCCTCGTCAGCTTCACCGACGAGACGGCGACCGAGGCGGCCGAGCGGATGCGGCGCGAGTTCATCGCCAACGTCAGCCACGAGCTGAAGACGCCGCTGACCGCCCTGTCGGGCTTCATCGAGACGCTGCGCGGCGCGGCGCGCGACGATGCGGCAGCGCGTGAGCGGTTCCTGCAGATCATGGACCGCGAGGCGGGGCGGATGCGGCGGCTGGTCGACGACCTTCTGTCGCTGAGCCGGGTCGAGGGCGAGGAACGGGTCCGCCCGACCGGCCGGATCGACATCGCGCCGCTTCTGGGCAGCGTCGTGGCGGCGCTGCGCCCGCAGGCCGAAGAGCGGGCGGTGGGCGTCGAGCTTGACGTTCCCGCTGCCGTTCCGGCGGTGGCAGGCGATGCCGACCAGCTGACACAGGTCTTCACCAATCTTCTGGAGAACGCCCTGAAGTACGGGGCCTCGGGCGGCGTCGTGACCGTCGCGGTCTCGGACGTCGGGCGCGACCCGGCGCTGCGCGCCGCGGCGGTCCGGATCGACGTGACCGACCGCGGCGAGGGGTTCGACCCGGTCCACATCCCGCGCCTGACCGAGCGATTCTACCGGATCGACGGCCACCGCTCGCGCGCAGAGGGTGGCACGGGCCTCGGGTTGGCTATCGTCAAGCACATCGTCGGCCGCCATCGCGGGCGGCTGTCGATCGAAAGCGCGCCGGGGAAGGGCGCGCGCTTCAGCGTGACCCTGCCGCAGGCCGATGACGGGCGGGGCGAGGCAGTCTGACCCGCCGCAGCGCGGGAATCCGGCGCGACCGTGCACTGTCATGAAGCTGTTACGTGGCTGTCACAAAAGCATTGCGCCACACCGGTACGCCGCCCCCGAGGCCGCCGGGATCCTGCGGCCCGCGAACTGAACAACATTCAGGAGCTGCCCATGAAACTCTCCACGATGGCGATTTCGGCACTGGCCCTCGCCGCAGCCTCGACTGCCGCGCAGGCGCGCGACCAGGTCCAGATCACCGGGTCCTCGACCGTCCTGCCCTATGCGACCATCGTCGCCGAGGCCTTCGGCGAGAACTTCGACTTCCCGACCCCGGTCGTGGAAGGCGGCGGCTCGGGCGCCGGCCGTGCCAAGATGTGCGAAGGCGTGGGCGAGAACACGGTGGACATCGCCAACTCGTCCTCGCGCATCACCCAGAAGGACATCGACACCTGTGCCGCCAACGGCGTCACCGAGATCATGGAAATCCGCTTCGGCTACGACGGGATCGTCTTCGCCTCGGACGTGAACGGCCCCGAATTCGCCTTCACGCCCGCCGACATCTACAACGCGGTCGCCGAACAGGTCCTCAAGGACGGCGCCCTGGTTGCCAACCCGCACACCCTGTGGGCCGACTTCAACCCGGCGCTACCGGCGCAGGACATCCTCGTTCTGTCTCCCGGCACCAAGCACGGCACCCGTGAAGTCTTCGACACCCGCGTGATCATCAAGGGGTGCGAGGAATCGGGCGCGATGGCGGCGTTCATGGCCGCCGGCCAGGACGAGGATGCGGCGGAACAGTCCTGCGCCAAGCTGCGCACCGACGGCCGCAACGTCGACATCGACGGCGACTATACCGAAACGCTCGCCCGTCTGGATGCCGACAAGAACGCCATCGGCGTGTTCGGCCTGTCGTTCTACCAGAACAACACCGACAAGCTCCGCGTCGCGACCATGGGCGGCGTCGTCCCGTCGACCGAGTCGATCGCCTCCGGCGAATATCCGGTGTCGCGTCCGCTCTACTTCTACGTGAAGATGGCGCATCTCGACGTGATCCCGGGCCTCAAGGAGTACATCGAGTTCTTCGTGTCCGACGACATGGCCGGCCCGAACGGCCCGCTGGCCGAGTACGGCCTGGTCGCGGACCCGGAACTGGCGGCAACGCAGGCCATGGTTGCCAACCGCACGCCGATGGGCGCGCTGAACTGACCGACAGGGGCCGGCCCGCTCTGACAGGCGGGCCGGCCTTCCCGGGGCTGCGCGATCCGGCCGGCGGCGCAGTCCGGTTTTCTCCCGCGAAAGGGGCACACCATGTCCGTCCTCGTCCTCGTGCTTGCGCTCGTCGCCATCGGGATCGCGGGATATGTTCTCTGCCGCTACCGCGCGGTCGCTTCGGTGGGCGGCGACACCAAGAAGCTCCATTCTCTGCCGACCTACCACGGCTGGCACGGCTTCATCATGGGGTTCCTTCCCGGACTGGTGGTGCTGGCGCTCTGGGTCGTCGTGCAGCCCCTGCTGATCGAACAGCGGATGGGCCGCTTCTTCGATCCCGCGGTGTTCGAGGACGACACGCAGCGCGTGCTTCTGATGGCCGATGTCCGGCGCGTGGCATCGGGGCTCGATACCGCCGTCGACCTCGGGGCGCTGTCCGAACAGCAGGCCGCGCAGATCCGCACCGAATTCGGATCAGTCCGGGAGCGCCTGGCGGAGGTCGGCGTGGCCCTTGGCGCCGAGGTGACGCCCGAGGTCCTGCAGGCGGCGCAGAGCTATCGGCAGCAGGCCGCGACCGGCGCCCTCTGGCGCACCATCGTCACGCTCGCCGTAGCCGGATCGGCCTTCCTCATGGCGCTGCGGCTGACCGACGGCGCCTTCCGCGCGCGCAACCGCGTCGAACGGGTCATGCAGGGGCTGCTGCTGACGGCCTCGACCATCGCCATCCTCACGACCGTGGGCATCGTGCTGTCGATGCTGTCCGAGGCGATCAGGTTCTCGACGATGTATCCGATCGCCGACTTCTTCTTCGGGCTGACCTGGTCGCCGAGCTTCGGGGGCGGCAGCCAGCTTGGCCTGCTGCCGCTGCTGTGGGGCACGCTCTACATCAGCCTGGTGTCGATGATCGTGGCGGTGCCCATCGGGCTCTTCACCGCGATCTATCTGGCGGAATACGCAAGTCCGCGCGTCCGGGCGGTGGTCAAGCCGCTGATCGAGGTGATCGCGGGCATCCCGACCGTGGTCTTCGGCCTCTTCGCGCTGGTCACGGTGGGCCCGCTGATCCGCGACTGGATCGCGCAGCCGACCGGGCTCGGGTCTTCGGGGTCCTCGGTGATGACGGCCGGGCTGGTGATCGGCATCCTGAACATCCCCTTCATCTCGTCGCTTGCCGACGACATCATCAACGCCGTGCCGCAGGCGATGCGGGACGGCTCGCTCGGGCTGGGCGCTACCAAGTCCGAGACGATCCGCCAGGTCGTGCTGCCCGCGGCGCTGCCCGGCATCGTGGGCGCGGTGCTGCTGGCCGCAAGCCGGGCCATCGGCGAGACCATGATCGTGACCATGGGGGCAGGGGCGGCGGCCAAGATAGACCTCAACCCGTTCGAGGCGATGACCACGATCACCGTGAAGATCGTGAGCCAGCTGACCGGCGACACCGAGTTCAACAGCCCCGAGACGCTGGTGGCCTTCGCCCTCGGCATGACGCTGTTCGTCATCACGCTGGGTCTGAACGTCTTTGCCCTCTACATCGTCCGCAAGTACCGGGAGCAGTACGAATGACCGACCCGACCACCAGCGCCATGTCGGCAATGCCCGGACGCCCGCGGAAGGCATCGCTTCTGGAACAGGATGCGCTGATGCGCCGGCGCAATGCCGCCGAGGCCCGCTTCAAGGCCTACGGCGTCGCGGCGATCTGCATCAGCCTTGCGACACTTGCGGTCATGCTCTGGACGATCTTCAGCGACGGGGTTTCGGCCTTCCGGCAGACCAGCCTGACCTTCGCCGTCACGCTCGATGCCGACAGGCTGGACCCGCAGGGCAACCGGGTCCGCGACGACATGATGAAGGTCACCACGATCGGCTACACGAACCTCCTGAACGACGCGCTCAAGGCCTACATGGAGCAGCGCGGCATCGATGTCTCGGGCGTTTCGGACAATGAGCTGTCGGCCTTCATCTCGCGCGACACGCCGGCACGGCTGCGCGACCAGGTGATCGCAAACCCTGCGATCCTCGGCGAGACGATCGAGGTCACGGGCTTCGCCACGGGGCGCATCGACGGCTACTTCAAGGGCCGCGTGACGCGCGAGACGGCGGCGGTCGACACCAACATCTCGGTCGAACAGCTGGACCTGCCTCGGACCAGCGCCCCGAGGCCTCGGGACTCGGCGTCGCAATCATCGGCTCGGCCTACATGATGCTGCTGACCGCGCTCATGGTGCTGCCGCTCGGCGTTGCCGCGTCGATCTACCTTGAGGAGTTCGCGCCGAAGAACCGCTGGACCGACCTCATCGAGGTGAACATCTCGAACCTCGCCGCGGTGCCCTCGATCGTCTACGGCATCCTCGGGCTTGCGATCTTCATCAACTTCGCGAAGTTCCCGCAATCCTCGCCGCTGGTCGGCGCCCTGGTGCTGACCCTGATGACGCTGCCCACGATCATCATCGCGACCCGCGCCGCGATCCGGGCGGTTCCGCCCTCGATCCGCGACGCGGCGCTGGGTGTCGGCGCCTCGAAGATGCAGACGGTATTCCACCATGTGCTGCCGCTCGCCGCGCCCGGCATCCTGACCGGCACGATCCTGGGCCTTGCCTCGGCGCTGGGCGAGACCGCGCCGCTCCTGCTGATCGGCATGGTGGCCTTCGTGGCCAACTATCCCGCGGGTCCCCTGGAGGGCGGCATGCTCGACCCGGCCTCGGCGCTGCCGGTGCAGGTCTACTCGTGGGCCTCGCGCTCTGACCCCGCCTTCATCGAACGGTCCGCCGGCGCGATCATCGTTCTGCTCGCGTTCCTGCTGGTCATGAACATCATTGCCATCCTGCTGCGCCGCCGGTTCGAGCGCCGGTGGTAGAAAGGAACGCCCGAATGGAAGATATGCGACTCATGGAACGCACGCTCGCAACGAACCAGGTGAAGGTGGCCGCGAAGGGCGTCGATGTCTTCTACGGCGCCACCCATGCGATCAAGGATGTCTCGGTCGACATCCTCGACAACATGGTGACCGCCTTCATCGGCCCCTCGGGATGCGGCAAGTCGACCTTCCTGCGCTGCCTGAACCGGATGAACGACACCGTCTCGGTCGCGCGGGTGACAGGCGACATCCGCCTTGACGGCGAGGACATCTACGACCCGCGGGTAGACCCGGTGCAGCTGCGCGCAAGGGTAGGGATGGTGTTCCAGAAGCCAAACCCGTTCCCGAAGTCGATCTACGACAACGTGGCCTATGGTCCGAAGATCCACGGGCTGGCCCGCAGCAAGGCCGAACTGGACGAGATCGTCGAGAAGGAGGCGAAGGACCGCCTGAAGGAACCGGGCACCGGGTTGTCCGGCGGCCAGCAGCAGCGGCTGTGCATCGCGCGCGCCATCGCGACCTCGCCCGAGGTTCTGCTGATGGACGAGCCGTGCTCGGCGCTGGACCCGATCGCGACGGCGCAGGTCGAGGAACTGATCGACGAACTGCGGGCCAACTTCTCGGTGGTGATCGTGACCCACTCGATGCAGCAGGCGGCCCGGGTAAGCCAGCGGACGGCCTTCTTCCACCTCGGCAACCTCGTCGAATACGGCGAGACCGGGCAAATCTTCACCAATCCCAGGGACCCGCGCACCGAGAGCTACATCTCGGGGAGGATCGGGTGATGGAGGGCAAGTTGCCGAGCGAACAGCACATCCTTTCCGCCTTCGACCGCGACCTCGAGGCGATCCAGGCGCTGATCATGAAGATGGGCGGGCTGGTCGAGGCGGCGATCATGGACGCCGCCGTCTCGCTCGAGACGCGCGACGAGGAGCTTGCCGAACGGGTCCGCAAGGAAGACCGCCAGATCGACGAGCTGGAAGAGCTGATCAACCAGGAGGCCGCGCGCGTCCTGGCGCTGCGTTCGCCCGCCGCGACCGACCTGCGCACCGTGCTGAGCGTGCTGAAGATCAGCGCCAACCTGGAACGGATCGGCGACTATGCCAAGAACCTCGGCAAGCGGACCTCGGTCCTGGTGCAGATGGCGCCGGTCGGCGACTCGGGCGGGGCGCTCAGGCGGATGGCGCGCGCGGTCGCCGACCTTCTGAAGGACGCGCTCGACAGCTACGCGCAGCGCGACGCCGAGCTTGCGCTGGACGTGCGGATGCGCGACCGCGACGTCGACCAGATGTACAACGCGCTGTTCCGCGAATTCCTGACCTTCATGATGGAAGACCCGCGCAACATCACCGCCTGCATGCACCTGCACTTCATCGCCAAGAACCTCGAGCGGATGGGCGACCATGTGACCGCGATCGCCGAGCAGGTGGTCTACGTCGTCACCGGATCGCTGCCGGAGGACAGCCGGCCCAAGGGCGACCGCACCTCCTATGTGGCGCCCGAGGTGGAGGACGACTGATGGCCCCGTCGCGCGCACCCCTGGTACTGGTGGTCGAGGACGAGGAGGCGCAGCGCGAGGTGCTGGCCTACAACCTCGAGGCCGAAGGCTTCGACGTCGCCCGCGCGGCCGATGGCGAGGAGGCGCTGGAACGGATCGCCGAGGTGCCGCCGGACGTCATCGTCCTGGACTGGATGCTGCCGCATGTCTCGGGCATCGAGGTCTGCCGGCGCCTGAAGCAGCGGCCCGAGACGCGCGGCGTGCCCGTCATCATCCTGTCGGCGAGGTCCGAAGAGGTGGACCGGGTGAGGGGCCTCGAGACCGGGGCAGACGACTACGTCGTCAAGCCCTATTCCATCGTCGAGCTGATGGCGCGGGTGCGCGCGCAGCTGCGCCGGTCGCGGCCGGCCTCGGTCGGCGAGGTGCTGGAATTCCAGGACATCCGGCTGGACGCCGAGACGCACCGTGTCTTCCGCAGCGAGCGCGAGCTGAAGCTTGGCCCGACCGAGTTCCGGCTTCTGTCCACGCTGATGGAGAAGCCTGGCCGCGTCTGGACGCGCGAGCAGCTTCTGGACCGGGTCTGGGGCCGCGAGGTGTTCCTCGATACCCGGACGGTCGATGTCCATGTCGGGCGTCTGCGCAAGGCGCTGGCGCGTCATGGTGGAGAGGACCCGATCCGTACCGTGCGGGGCGTGTCGTTCGGACCTTGCAAGGACCATGCCGAAAGCCTGTGCAGCCGGCCGCTTCAGCGGGCGGGACGGGCAGATCCGTTGCGCCCATAAGACATATTATGTCAATGATGGATGCCGTACGACGCGTAGCCGGCAACGGCGGTTGCAGGCATTTCCTCCACGTTTTCCCGCGCTTGCAGGTCGACTCTGCG
>JALORM010000172.1 GCA_025458985.1 Paracoccaceae bacterium
GCGCCAGGTCGTGGCGATCGCGCGGGCGCTGATGGGCAGCGCGCGGCTTGTGTTCATGGACGAACCCACCGCCTCGCTGACCCAAAGCGAGACGGACGCACTCCTGGCGGTTGTGCGCACGCTTTCGGCACAGGGGATCGCGGTGGTCTTCGTCAGCCACCGCCTGGCCGAGGTGATCGACGTTGCCGAACGCGTCACGGTCCTGCGCGACGGCCGGCTGGTCGGGGTCTATCCGACAGAGGGCATGACCCAGGTCAGGCTGGGCGAACTGATGACCGGCACCGCGCACGAAGCGGCCATCGCCGCCCGCGACCGGTCGGACGCGCCCGCGGTGCTGGACCCGCCGCGGCGAGTTCGAGGACGTGACCCTGACCATCCGCAGGGGCGAGGTGCTGGGCCTGACGGGCCTGATCGGCGCGGGCCGGACGGAACTGGCGCATGCCCTGATAGGGATGCACCGCCCCGACGCCGGGACGATCCGGCTGGATGGCCGCACGGTCCGCTTCGGTTCGATCCGCGACGCCATCGCGGCGGGCGTCGCCTATGTCAGCGAGGATCGCCTGTCGCTGGGGCTGATCCAGCCGCAATCCATCGCCGACAACATCGCGATCCCCGTGCTCGACCGCATCCTCGGCGCGCTCGGGCTGATCTCGCCCGCGCGGCAATCCGACCTCGTGCGCCACTGGGTCGGCGAACTGGCGATCAAGATCGGCCGGCCGGAGGACCCCGTCTCGACGCTCTCGGGCGGCAACCAGCAGCGCGTGGTGCTGGCCAAGTGGCTGGCGACCGAGCCGCGGCTGCTGATCCTCGACAGCCCGACGGTGGGCGTCGACGTGGGCGCCCGGGCGGGAATCTTCCGCATCGTCCGGCGGCTGGCCGACGCCGGCCTCGCGATCCTGCTGATCTCGGACGAGGTGACCGAGGTCATGCTGAATGCCGACCGCGTGCTGCACATGGCCGACGGGCGGATCGCGGGCGAATACGACCCCCGCGCGACCGGCGTGGCCGAGATGGAGGCCCGCATCTATGCGTAGCCTCTTTGCCAGCCACCCGGTGGAGACTCGGCTGGCGCTTGTCCTGCTGGCGATGGTCGCGGGTCTGTCGCTGGCCACCGACACCTTCCTGACGATGGGCAACCTCACCTCGCTTCTCAACAACAACGCGGTCAACCTGATCTGGGCGGTGGGCCTGCTGGTCGTGCTGATCGCGGGGGGCATCGACATCTCGTTCGCGGTCGCGGCCTCGGTCGTGCAGTACCTTGCGGCGCAGGTGTTCGTCGCGATCGGCGGCGGCAACTGGGCGATAGGCTTCCTTGTCGCGGGGGGCATCGGGATCGGGCTCGGCCTGATCAACGCGGCGCTCATCCACGGCTTCCGGGTGATCTCGATCGTCATCACCATCGCCACCTTCAACGCCTTCTTCGGGCTGCTGATGTTCTTCACGCGGGGCCGCAACATTTACGACCTGCCCGGCTGGTGGACCGAACGGATCTACGTCTTCGAACACCAGGCCGCGAACGGCACCTGGTCCGAGCTGAACCTGTCGGTTGCCGTGATGGCGGTTTGCGTCCTCGCGACTTGGGGGCTGATCGGCTTCACCACGCTCGGCCGGCAGCTTTATGCCTTCGGCGACAACCCCGAGGGCGCGCGGCGGGCGGGGGTCAACATCTGGCTCATGCAGTGCCTGGCTTTCGGCTGGATGGGGATGATGGCCGGGATCGGCGGGCTGATGCAGGTGAACATCGCGCAGGAGGTCGTGCCGAACGCGCTTTACGGGCGCGAGCTTGCGGTGCTCGCCGCCGTGGTGCTGGGGGGCGCGCGGCTCGGCGGCGGGCGCGGCACGGTTGCGGGCTGCATCCTGGGCGTGATGTTCGTGGCGATCACCCAGAACGGGCTGAACCTCTTGGGCATCTCGCCCTTCGCCTTCCAGATGATCATCGGCGCAGTGATCATGGTGGCGATTTCCACCTCGAACCTCACGCTTGCCGGCGGCTCCCGCAGCCGCGAGGGCCGGGCATGACCGCCTGGCAGCGCCTCAACGCGCGCCTCGGCGCCGAGACCCTGCCGCTGGTGGCCTTCCTGATCTTCGTCTGCGCGGCCTTCGCGGCGGTGACGCCCTTGTTCCTGACCGGAGCCAACCTGCGGTCCATGGCGTTCCAGATGCCGGTCCTGGGGCTGCTGACGCTGGCGATGCTGGTGCCGATCCTGTCGGGGGGCCTGAACCTTGCCATCATCTACCAGGCCAACATCGCAGGCCTCGCGCTGGCCTGGGTGCTGATCCGTTTCGGCGGGCCCGAGGCGGGCTTCGGCGCCTTTGTCCTTGGCGCGGGGCTTGCCGTCCTCGCCGGGGCGGTGTCGGGCGCGGTGATCGGGGCGGTGGTCGCCTATCTCGGGGCGCATCCGATCCTGGTGTCGCTGGCGATGATGATCTTCCTCCAGGGCCTGGGCGAGTTCCTGACGCGCGGCGGCGACATCTCGGGCTTTCCCGCCTACATGAACACGCTCGGCCATGGCAGCGTGCTGGGCGTGCCGGTGCCGATGCTGGTGTTCCTTGCCGCGGCCGTCCTGTGGCACTTCATGCTGAAGCGCACGAGGCATGGCTTCTCGGTCTACATGATCGGGTCGAACATCCGGGCGGCGGAGTATTCGGGTCTCCACACCCGGCGCACGCTGACGCTGATCTACACCATCTCGGGCGTGATCTGCGCCGTCGCCGGCATCCTGATGGCGGCCAGCTTCAACTCGGTCCGGGTCGGTCATGGCGAGGCGCTGCTGCTGGTCACGGTGCTGGCCTGCTTCCTGGCCGGGATCGACCCGTTCGGCGGGTTCGGGCGCGTGCTGCCGGTGGTGGTCGCGCTGATGATCCTTCAGGCGCTCAGCTCGGGGCTGAACCTGATCGGGGCGAACCAGCATCTTTCCACGGCGGTCTGGGGCCTGTTCCTGATCGCCGTCATGGCGCTGCGCTACGCGGCGTTCAGGTGGCGCGGCAGACAGAGAGGGGGACGGTAGCGACCATGCAGGGCTTTGGCGTACACACAAGCATGTGGACCATGCACTGGGACCGGGCGGGGGCCGAACGGACCATCCCCGCCGCCGCGGCCTACGGGATGGACTTCATCGAGATCGCGCTTCTGAACACCAAGATCGTCGATGCCGCGCATACCCGCGCGCTTCTCGACCGGCACGGGATGCGGGCGGTCTGCTCGCTGGGCCTGCCGCAGGCCAAGTGGGCCGCCGAGGCGCTCAGCGGCGTGACCTACGGCGGCATCGGCGAACGTACCGGCGTCCCGCCCACACCGGGCGAATACGACAACATCGCCCGCGCCCTGGCAGCGGCGGCGAAGCACGCCAAGTCGAAGGGCCTGCTTCTGGGGATCGAGCCGGTGAACCGCTACGAGAACCATCTGCTCAACACCGGCTGGCAGGCCCGCGACCTGATCGAGAAGGTCGGCGCCGACAACATCTTCATCCACCTCGATACCTACCACATGAACATCGAGGAGAAGGGCGCCGCGCTGGCCGCCATCGGCTTCAAGGGCGGGCTGGCGATGGAAAGCTTCATCAACATGATGCCCGAGATCGCCTACGGCCTGGCCGTCTGGCGGCCCGTCGCCAATTCGTTCGAGGAGGTGATGGACAAGGGTCTGCCCTTCCTGCGCAACAAGGCCAGCCAGTACAGGTTGACATGAGCGCGGCCGGGGCCGAGGCGCTTGCCGAGTGCCTGTTCAAGCTCGATCCCGAGCGGCGGGTGATCCTTGCGATCGCCGGAGCGCCCGGATCGGGGAAGTCGACGCTGGCCGAAGGGCTCGTGGCCGACCTCAACGCGCGCGAGCCGGGCTGCGCCGCGCTTCTGCCGATGGACGGCTTCCATTACGACGACCTCCACCTGGTGCCGGCCGGGCTCAGGCCGCGCAAGGGGGCGCCCGAGACGTTCGACGTGGGCGGCCTCAGGCAGATGCTGGCCCGGCTGCGCGCGCGCGACGAGGACGCCGTCGCCGTGCCGGTCTTCGACCGCGACATCGAGATCGCCCGGGCCGGTGCCCGTCTGATCCCGCGCGCGGTGCGGATCGTGGTGGCCGAAGGCAACTACCTCCTGCTCGACCGGGCGCCCTGGGACAGCCTGAGGCCGCTCTTCGACGTGACCGCGATGATCGAGGTCCCCGAGGCCGTGCTGCGGGCCCGGCTGACCGGGCGGTGGGTGCGCCACGGCCTCTCGCCGGCCGAGATCGCGCAGAAGCTGGACGGCAACGACCTGCCGAACGGGCGGCTGGTCGCCTCGGCCAGCGTGCCCGCCGACGTCGTGCTGAGGCAGACGGCGTGACCGTGCCGGGTGCAGGGCCGGGCGAGGTCGCCGTTCTCGACATCGGCAAGACCAACCTCAAGCTCTGCGTCGCCGACCGCGACGGTGCCGTGATCGAGACCGTCTCCACCGCCAACGCGGTGCGGACGGGCCCGCCCTGGCGCCACCACGACCTTGCTGCGCTCGCGCCGTGGGTGGGTGCGACGCTGGCCGACCTTTCCCGACGCCACCCGCTGCGGGTGGTCGTGCCGGTCGGCCACGGGTCGGGCGGTGTGCTGACCGGGTCCGACCCCGACGCCGGCGGGCCCGGTCTGGAGGGGACCGGCGCGGCGCTGCCGATGATCGACTACGAGGACGACTTTCCGAAGGCACTCGACGCCGAGTACCGCGCCCAGGCGGGCACGTTCGAGGACCGCGGCAGCCCGGTGATGATGGCCTCGACCCACGCCGCCCGGCAGCTTCTGAGGATGCAGGCCGAGGCGCCGGACGCGGTGGCCGGGGCGGCGCACTACCTCAACGTCGCGCAGTACTGGGCGTGGTGGCTTTCGGGCGTGCCGGCTTCGGAACACACCGCCATGGGGGCGCAGTCGCACCTGTGGAACGTGCCGCAGCGGCGCTTCGCGCCGATCGTCGCGCGGCACGGCTGGGCGCGGCTGATCCCGCCCTTCCGTCCCGCCTGGCAGGCGCTGGGGCCGGTCCGGCCCGCGCTGGCAGGCCGCTTCGGCCTGCCCGCCGGGCTGACCGTGCTGACCGGGGCGCACGACAGTTCCGCCAACTTCTACCGCTACCGCGCCGGCGGGCTTTCGGACTTCACGCTGGTCTCGACCGGAACCTGGATCGTCGCGCTGTCGGCCGAGGCGCCGGTCGCGAACCTCGGCGAGGCGCGCGGCATGACGATCAATGCCGACATGGCGGGCGCGCCGGTGGGCGGGGCGCTGGCCATGGGCGGGCGCGAGTTCGCCGCCGTCGCCGGGCCCGGCTGGCGCGGGGCGCGCGCCGACCCGCGGGCGCTGGCCCGGATCGTCGCGCGCGGCACCATGGCGCTGCCGAGCTTCGGGGCGAACGAAGGCCAGTTCCCCGGCAGCGCCGGACGCGGCCGCATCGCCGGTCCGCCCCCGCAGGGGCAGGACGAACGGACGGCACTTGCCGTGCTCTACGGCGCGCTTCTGACCGTGGCCTGCGCCGAGGCACTGGGCGGCGGCGCGTGTCTGGTGCTCGACGGCACCTTCCTGCAGGAACCGCTCTACGCCCCGCTGGTGGCGGCCTTGCGGCCGGGCCGACCGACGCGTGTCTCGCACGACCCGGCCGGGGTTGCCGCGGGGGCGGCGCTTCTGGCCGGGCACGAGGCGCGGACCGCGCCGGTGCCCCTGGCGCTTGACGCCCCGCCCGACTTGCCGCCCCTTCGGGGACTTGACCGTTACGCCGCCGCATGGGCTGCGGCCGCAGCCGAAGGACAGACCCGATGACCGACGACACCGCCCTCCGCCAGAGGATGATCGACACCTGCCTCAGGATGAACTCCAGCGGGCTGAACCAGGGCACCTCGGGCAACCTCTCGGTGCGCAGCGGGGCGGGGTTCCTGATCACGCCCTCGTCGCTGCCCTACGAAGACATGACGCCCGAGGACATCGTCGAGATGGGCTTCGACGGCACCTATGCCGGCCGCCGCCCGTCGTCGGAATGGCGCTTTCACCGCGACATCCTGAAGAACCGGCCCGATGTCGACGTGGTGCTGCACTGCCATTCGGTCTACGCCACGACGCTGGCCTGCCATCACCGGCCGATCCCGGCCTTCCACTACATGGTGGGCATCGCCGGCGGCACGACGATCCGCTGCGCCGACTACGCCACCTTCGGCACGCAGGCCCTGTCGGACGCCGCGCTGCGCGCGCTCGAGGGGCGCACGGCCTGCCTGCTGGGCCAGCACGGGCAGATCGCGCTGGGCCGCACGATGGAAAAGGCGCTGTGGCTTGCGACCGAGGTCGAGACGCTGTCGCGCATCTATGTCCAGGCCCTGCCGCTGGGCGAGCCGCCGGTTCTGGACGACGCCGAGATGGCCCGCGTCATCGCCCAGATGGAGCGGATGAGCTATGGCCTGGGGCCGGAGGCCGAGGGCAGCAACGACGTGGCCCGCCCGCGAGGCTCGGCCTAGCGTCCTATCCCACCCGCGGGCCGCCATGGCGGCGCGCCCGTCCGCAACCCTGACGCGCCCGCCATGGGGGTGCTTCCTGCCACCGCCCGTGCCGGTTCAGCGGCCCAGGATCTGCGCGACGATCTGGCGGCGCAGGTCGTCGGTCGGCTGGCGGATGCGCCACTGGATGATGTCGTATTCGAACCCCAGCCCGCCCCGCGCCAGCATCGCGTGCGGCGGCACCGTGCCGTGGAACAGCTGCGCCCGGGCGAGGTTGCGCGAGAAGGGCGAGGCAGGGTCGGCGGTTGCCCGGGTGAGGAAGTTCTTCACGTTCTCGCGCGTCTTGCCGAAGAAGCCCATCTGGATGGTCGGCGCGTGCGGGTCGAGCGGGGGTCCGCCGCGCCGGTTCATCAAGGCCAGCGCCTCGTCGATGGACAGCACGCCCTCCAGTTCCTTGCGCGCCAGCAGCAGCTCGCGTTCCGCGCCCGGCAGGCCGCCGCGTCCGAAGCCCTGAAGCGAGATGTCGGCGATGTCGTCGGGATGCGGGCGCGGGAGTTCCAGCCGCAGGATGGTGCCGCCGGGGCCGGCATAATGCGCCGCCCCCAGCCGGTCCTCGAAAAGGTAGAGCCCCTGGCCGAGGTCGTGGTCGCGGACCGAGCTTGCGAAACCCTGCCGCGTGTCCTCCATCGCGTGGGCAAGCTGCCGGGCGCCCGGGCCGGGCGAGCCGTGGAACAGCACCAGCGGCTCGCCCAGGTCGGCGGTGGCGATCTGCACCGAGCTTGCGATCAGCATGAATCGCCAGGTGGTCGGCCCAGTCGGGTCGGCGCGGAAGGTCTCGATCCAGCGGAATCGCCGCTTGAGCAGCATGAGCTGGCCGAGGATCACCGGCGCGGGCAGGTTCACCGCATCGCCCGCCGCGATGATCGCCCGCGCTGCGGCCAGCGCCTGGGGCATCTGTGCGAACTTCTGGGCATGGTTGCGCATCGTGGGGAAGGCGGGATCGTCTGCCGCGCGCAGGCTGCCCTCGCCCACCTCGGTCGGGCGGCGGAACGGCCCGGGCGGCGGGGTCGTCGCGATGTCGCGCCCGATCTCGGCGCCCGAACGCTCGGCTGCCTGCGAGAACGGGCCTGTGGCGGCCGGATGCGGCAGCGGCCGCACCGGAATGACCTGCTGCCCTGCCAGTCCGCCCGCCGGCGTGACCGGTTCGAGTGAATAGTCGATCCGCCCGCCCGGCGGCAGCGGGTCCTTCGCAAGGTCGATCGAGGGTTTCGCCTTTGCGACCGGGGTAGGCTCGATGACACTATGGTGCGCCAGTTCTCCCGCCAGACCCTGCGACTTGACCCGCCCGCCGTTGGCCGCGATCAGCGGATAGCCCGGGCGCTGGTTCTTGCTGAGCGGGGCCGTCGTGATCGTGCCGTTCTTGAGGGTCCGGGCGGTCTTGGCATCGAGGATGACCAGAGCGCCCGTGACGCGGTCGCGCGCCACATTGTCGGCGATGACCTCGTACCCGGCGAAAATCGGTTCGCCATTGGGCTTCCAGCCTTTGATCGGCTCGATACGCACCTGCGTCGCCAGGTTCTCGAACCTCTCGGCGACTTCGCCCACGCCCTCGTCGAGGTAGCGGTTGAAGATGGCCTCGTTCGCGGTGCCGAAGCCCTTGTTGTTTTCCAGCCTGCCGGCGCTCTCGGCGACGCCCTCGGACCGGGTCTTGTAGGACGGGACGCGCGCCTGTTCGAGCGCGTCCTCAGGCGTACGCCCTCCATGAATCGTCCGCTGATAGTCCTCGGCGAGCTCCTCGCCGTCATAGCCGCCTCTTCGCGGAGGCTCGGGTTCGGGCAGGCGCTCG
>JALORM010000173.1 GCA_025458985.1 Paracoccaceae bacterium
CCTCTGCCGGCCCCTTCCGCCCGGCGTCGGCCACGGTATCCTGCGTGCGTCCTTCCCTGCCGCCGGGGCCCGCGATGCAGAAGATCCTCGTGATGACCGACATCCACATCGTCGAGGAGGGCCGGACGATCGTCGGGCTCGACCCGCTTGCGCGGTTCCGCGCGGCGCTCGACCATGCGCTCGCCCGGCACGCGGACGCGGCCGCGCTGGTCCTGATGGGGGACCTGACACATCACGGGCTGCCCGCCCAGTACGCCCGCCTCGCCGGGGCGCTGGACGGGCTGCCGGTTCCGGTGGTCCCGATGCTCGGCAACCACGACCGGCGCGAAGCCTTCCTTGCCGCTTTCCCGGACGCGCCGCGCACAAGGGCCGGCCATGTGCAGGCGGTGCGCGATCTGGACCATCACCGGCTGATCACGCTCGACACGCTCGACGGCCCGCCCTATCCGCCCGGGCACCATGCGGGGCGCCTGTGCGAAGGCCGCATGGCCTGGCTTGCCGAGGCGCTCGACGGCGCGGGCGGCAGGCGGGCGCTGGTCTTCGCGCACCATCCGCCCTACCCGACCGGCATCCCGGGGATGGACGCGATCCCGCTGGCGGACGGGGCCGAGGTGCTGGCCCTTCTGGCGCGCCACGGGGCGCACCTGTTCTGCGGCCACGTGCACCGCACGATCTCGGGCAGCACCGGGGGCGTGCCCTGGACCATGTTCAAGTCCACTTGCCACCAGGGGCCGCTGGACCTTGTCACGCCCGACTCCTCGCTTGCCATCGACGAGCCCGGTGCCTACGGCGTCATCCTGCTGCCGCCCGGCGCGGTCATCGCCCATGCCGAGGACGTCCTGCCGCCGGCCCCGGTCCTGCGGGACCGCCCCTCGGTGTGAGGCGCGAAAAATCGCGCGGCAAGCGCGATTACCCCCTTGCGGCGCCCCGGCCGGGTTTGTAAATGACCGCCTGTCCAACCGGCGCGGGCGTAGCTCAGGGGTAGAGCATTACCTTGCCAAGGTAAGGGTCGTGAGTTCGAATCTCATCGCCCGCTCCAGTTGGGACCACCCTTTCCAGAAATCCGCATAGTGTCCGGTGGCCAGGTTCCGCGCCCGCCGCGGCCGACCTGCGCACGCCGGTCCGCGGCGCGGGGATGGCGCGCCGTCCGGCCCATCGCTGCGGTCGGCCTTCCGCCAAGCGGCAGGCCGCGCCGGAACCCCCTGTGTCAAGTAGCCTTCCCCGTCGCGGCTTGCCCCGGCATGCGCAGGCCGAGGATGCGCCTCGCCTCCTGCCAGGTGGCGACCGGGCGTCCGTTGCGTTCGCAGATCTCCGCCGTCCGCCTTACCAGCGCGGCGTTCGAGGGCGCGAGGCGCCGGCGGCGCACCAGGGCGCCTCGGGGCCGAACAGGCGATGGACGGTGCGGACGAGGTAGTCGAACACGTCGCGGTCGGCGGGCATGGCGTTCCGGACACCCATCACGAACTGCACGTAGGGCGTGCCGGCCAGCTGGCCGCGGTCGGCCATGTCCTTGGCCTTGAAGATGTGGCTCAGGTCGAAGGCCTCGATCTCGGGCTTGACCCCGTGGGCCAGCATCTCGGCCGCCAGCCAGTCCACCAGGTCGGGCGGGTTCTCGTAGACCCGCGTCGGGAAGTTGTTGGAACCGACCGACAAGGACGCCATGTCGGGCCGCAGCGGCAGCATCCCGCCCCGGGTCCGGCCCGCCCCGGACCGGCCGCCGGTCGAGAGCTGGACGATCATGCCGGGGCAGTGCGCCTCGATCCCCTCCTTCAGGCGGGCGAACCTCTCGGGGTCGGAGGACGGCGTCCCGTCGTCGTTGCGGACATGGGCATGCACGATGGTCGCGCCGGCCTCGAAGGCCTCGTGGGTCGACTCGACCTGTTCGGCCACGGAGATCGGGACGGCGGGGTTGTCGGCCTTCGTCGGCAGGCTGCCGGTGATCGCCACGCAGATGATGCAGGGGGTGGTCATCGATGTGTCCCGGGAAAGCTTGTCCCCCCGAGATGGACGAGTTCGTCCAGCGCCGCAAGCAGAGCCTCGGGACGTGCGGGGTCAACGCGACCTTTCCGGTGCCTGCGGGTCAGAGCAGGTTCAGCGCCATCAGCACCCTGGCCACGTGCGCGAATTCCTCTCGCGGCACGGCCGCGCCGGGCCTTGCGGTGGCATGGAGCCGCCGCGCCAGCGTCTCGTCCCGGTAGTGCGGCAGCGCATGCAGGCGGACGCCGTCGAGAAACCGCGCGACCCCGTCTCCGCTGGCCCGCGCGACGACGACGGGAACCCGGGTCTCGCGCTTGTCGAACCGCAGTCCGACGGCATGGTTCTGGCCGAAGACGACCAGGGTGGCATGCCGCAGACCGCCCCGGGCCGTCGAGCGGGCCGCATCGCGGCGCAGGCGGTTCAGCTCGCGCTTCACCTCGAGGCTGCCATAGACGTCCTTCTGCTCGCGCTTCATCTCCGACACGCTCATCTTCTGCGTCCGGTCGAAGAGCCAGACCTGAAGCGGCAGGTCGGCCGCCGCGAAGGCGGCACCGATGGCGAAGAACACGGCGGCCTCGATGGCCAGCAGCGACAGCGTCAGGTCGGCAAGGCACGCCATCCCGCAGCCCGCCGCGTTCAGGATCGACGGCGCCGCCTGGTAGAGGACGACGAAAATCGCCGCCCCTGCGGCAACGAGCCGGACCAGCGACTTGGCAAGCTCGACCACGGCGCGGACGCCGAAGATCCGCTTTAGCCCCGAGACCGGATCGAGGTTCGACAGCTTCGGCTTCAGGGGCTCGACCGACAGGACGAGCCCGCGGTTGAGGACAAGCGTGGCAATGACCGCGGTCGCCAGGATGACGGCGGCGAGCCCCCCGACGAGCCGCCCGGCACCGGAAAGCCCGGCAGCGATCTGCCGCGCGACCCCTCCCTCGGGCTCGGCCAGCCCCGCTACGGCCGCGGCCATCGACTCCTCGAACAGCGCCACGAAGGCCGGCAGCATGACCCAGAGGTAGCCGAGCGCGGCGAAGGTCGTCACGAACAGCCGGGTGTCGCGCTGCACCGGCACCTGACCCTTCTCGCGCGCCTTGCGCAGCTTGCGCGGCGTGGCCTTGAGGGTGCGGGCTTCGCTGCTGCTCATCCCGGGGCAAAGAGCGAGAGCGCCTCGATCAGGCGGTCGGGCGAGGGAAGCAGCGCCTGCATCGAACGGCCCAGGACCGCGACATAGCCCAGGATGAGGAACCCGAACCAGAGGTTCTTGGTCGCCGTCAGCAGGGACGAGACGCTGACGCTGCCCGACAGCCGCCCCAGCAGCATCATCGCCGCATCGATCAGCAGGAAGAAGATCAGGAGCGGGGCCGCAAGGATCAGGCCATGCACGAGAACGTCGGCGACGATCGCGCCGAGGCCCGCGAGCGCGGCTGCCGACGGATCGGGTGCGAACCGGTCGAGCGGCCAGACCGCGTAGGTGGCGTAGACCGTCGCGACGACGGACCCGAGACCGCCTGTGGTGACGAAGAGCGTCACGAACGCCATTCCCAGAAGCGAGGCGAGGACCGCGCTCTGCTCGCCGCCGCCGGGCTCGGCCACGATGCCGCTGCCGACGCTGCGCTGGTGGTCGACGACCTCGCCCACCGCCTGGACCGCCCAGAAGGAAACGCCGAAGAACAGCCCGATCACGGCGCCGACCAGGAACTCCTTGGCGACAAGCAGGACCAGCACAAGCTCGTTGTCGATCGGCAGCCGCGCCGCCGCCGGCGCGAGGCCGCCGAAGGCCGGCAGCGCCAGCGCCAGCGCGATGACGGCCAGGAACATCCGGCCGAGCTCGGTGCGGCGGAACACCGGAAACACCGCGACGAGGCCGAGGAACCGCGCCGCGGACAGCGCAAGGTAGATGACCGTCTGCTTGGCCTGCGACAGCGCCATCAGCAGCGCCGCCGCGAAGTCTGGCGCGATGTCGGTCATCGGACCATCGTGTGGAAGTTGGCGTAGATGTCCTCGGCGTAGGTCGCAAGCGGCGTGAACAGCGCGCCCGCCATCACCGCGAAGACGCCGACGACGACCAGAAGCTTGACCGTCTGCGGCAGGGTCTGGTCCTGGATCTGCGTCGCCGCCTGCAGGATCGCGACCAGAAGCCCCGAAACGAGCGCCGCGCCCAGCGGCGCGAGAACCATGGTCAGGAAGATCGACAGGCCCCCGGCAAGGCTGTAGGCCACATCACTTGCCATCAGGCCTTCCTCCTCAGGTCGCGTAGGTCAGGACGAGGCCCTCGATCAGGTTGGTCCAGCCGCTGATCGAGACGAAGAGGAACAGCTTGACGGGCGTCGAGATGATCGTGGGCGTCACCATAGACATGCCCATCGCCATCAGGACCGTGGTCACGACCAGGTCGACGACGATCAGAGGCAGGTACAGCAGGAAGCCGATCTCGAACGCGCGCTGCAGTTCGGCCACGAGGAACCCGGGGATCAGCACGCTGAAGTCGGTATCGGTGAAGGGCTGCGCCGTGCCCTCGGGCCAGACCCGCTGCGAGGCAAGAAGGAAGAACTCGCGCTGCGCCTCGGGGGTGAAGCGGATCAGGAACTGGCGCACCGGCTCGCGCGCCTCCTCGAAGAGCGCCAGCCACCGGTCGAAGGTGGCAGGCGCTCGCTCTTCGGCCAGGACGATGGCGCTGACCTCGCCCAGCACGGGGGACATCACGAAGACGGTCAGCGCCAGAGCGATCCCGTAGATGATGATGTTGGGCGGCGTCTGCTGGATGCCGAGCGCGTTGCGCACGATGAACAGGACCACCGCGATCTTGATGAACGAGGTCGTCGAGACGACGAAGAAGGTCAACAGGCCAAGCCCGATGACGATGCCGAGAACGCCGATGATGGCGGGCGACTGCTCAGGCATGGTCGGCCAGAAGGTCCACGATCTGGATGGCGGCCCTGCCCTGCAGCGACACGAGCCGCGCCCGGGCGACTTCGGCGCCGTTCAGGCGCAGCGCGAAGACCAGGTTGTGCTCGGGCTGGTTCAGAAGGAACACCTGCCCGGTCGCCAGCGCCCCCGCGTCGGCAAGCGACACGCGCGGCACGCCGCAGGCGACTTCCGCCGCAACCGGGAATGTCGCCGTGTCGACAAGCTCTGCTCGCCGGTCCATCGTCATGCCTCCGTGCCGGGAAGGACCAGCCGGTCCTCGATGCGGCCGTCCTCGATCAGGCCCTGCCGGCGGGTCTGCGACTGTTGCGCGCGGCGGCGCAGCATCTCGACAAGCTGCGCCCCGGCCCGCTTCCGGCGGTCAGCC
The DNA here is from genome assembly GCA_025458985.1 of Paracoccaceae bacterium. Lineage (GTDB taxonomy): Bacteria > Pseudomonadota > Alphaproteobacteria > Rhodobacterales > Rhodobacteraceae > JALORM01. The sequence goes on from JALORM010000173.1 coordinate 5,267, forward strand.
TGCCGCTCGGCCACGGCGGCGTCCGCCCGCGCGGTCTCTGCCTCGACAAGACGCTGCCGCGCCCGGGCTGCGCGGCGCTGCGCATCGGCGCAGCGTTCGTCAAGACGGTCGAGGGCACCGTTGAACCGGTCGAGCGCGGGGGCCTTCGTCGCCCTGCCCTTCATCCGCGCATAGCCATGCGCGCAGGCTGCCTCGCGGTCGGTCCGGGCGGCCTCGCCCTGCCGTTCGGCGGCGGCAAGGTCCGCCTCGGCCGCGCGGCACCGCCCCTCCTGGCGCAGGCGCTCGACCAGCGCGCGGCGGAACCGTACCTCGCGCAGGCGGGACAGACGGGCTGCGTCCGAGGGCGTCATCGGACAAGCTCTGCCAGGCGTGCGCGGGTCTCGTCATGGGCCGCGATCTCGTCTTCCGGCTGACGCAGGAAGTCCAGGACGGCCGCGCGGCGGGCGATGGCGCGGTCGGCGCCGGCGTCGCTGCCCGCGCGGTATTCGCCGACCTGGACGAGGAATTCCACCTCGTCGTACTTCGCGGTCATCGCCACCACCTCGGCCGCCGCCGCCCGGTGCGCGGCGTCGGTGACCGCCGGCATCACGCGGCTCTTGCTTGCGCGGATGTCGATCGCGGGATAATGGCCCCGGGCCCCGAGCTCGGCCGACAGGACGATGTGGCCGTCGAGGATGCCGCGTACCTCCTCGGCGATCGGGTCGTCCGTCCCGTCGCCTTCGACGAGGACCGTGTAGAAGGCGGTGATGGCGCCCTGCGCGCCTTGCCCCGACCGCTCCAGCAGGGCCGGCAGCGCCGCGAAGACCGACGTGGGAAACCCGCGCCGCACGGGCAGGTCGCCTGCCGCCAGTGCGACGTCGCGGCTGGCGCGGGCGAAACGGGTAAGGCTGTCGACCAGAAGCAGCACCGAGAGCCCTTCGTCGCGGAAATGCTCGGCAATGGCCGTGGCGGCATGGGCCGCATTGACCCGCGCGACCGCCGGGCGATCCGAGGTCTCGGCCACGACGACGCAGCGGCGGCGCGC
>JALORM010000174.1 GCA_025458985.1 Paracoccaceae bacterium
GGCCCGACGGCTCGGCGCTGACGGCGGCCAACATCGGCAACGTGCTGGCCACCCGCGACCTGATGGCCGACCTGCGCGCGGCCGACCCGTTCCGGCAGGGCGGCGGGCGGACCTTCGCAAAGGCCGACCGCTCGCGCTTTCTCGATGCGCTGGATCGGGCGCTGCGCGCCGCCACGCGGCCCGGATGAAAGGTGCCTGCCCTCGCGGGGATGGGGGTGCCCCGGCGAACCGGCTGGACGCCACCGCGGCCCGGGCGTAAGCGGCAGCCATGACCGCCATCCTCCAGGACCGTTCGACCCTCTCCGGCGCCCTCTGGGCACTGGGAGCGATCTTCGTCTTCTCGATCAACGACATGCTGATCAAGGCGCTGTCGGGCGACTATCCCCTCCACCAGGTGATGACGGTGCGCGCGGTCGTCGCGGTCGTGTTCCTGCTGGCGGTCGTCGTGCCCCTTTCGGGCGGCTACGCCCAGCTGCGCACCCGGCGGATCGGCATGCATGTCCTGCGCGGAGGGTTCGTCTTCATGGCGAACCTCTGCTTCTTTCTGGGCCTTGCCGCACTGCCGCTGGGCGAGGCGGTGGCGCTGTCGTTCCTCAGCCCCTTCCTGATCTCGCTCTTCTCGGTCGTGCTTCTTGGCGAACGCGTCGGCCCGCGGCGCTGGGTGGCGATCGCGGCGGGGCTGCTCGGCGTGGCCATCGTGCTCAGGCCCGGGACCGAGGCCTTCCAGCCGGCTGCGCTGTTGCCGGTCGCGGGCGCCCTTTTCTATGCACTGCTCCAGATCGTCACGCGCCATATAGGTGGCACGGAATCGGCCACGTCCCTTGCGATGTCCATCCAGCTGAGCTTCCTCGTGCTCTCCGGCCTTATCGGCCTCGCCCTGGGCGATGGCCGGTTTTCGGGAGGGCTGCACCCGTCGCTCGAATTCCTGCTGCGCGCCTGGGTGACGCCCTCGGCGCTCGACCTCGGCCTGATGGCGGCGGTGGGCGTGATGAGCGCGCTGGGCGGCTGGGCGATCAGCCAGGCCTACCGCGTGTCCGAGGCGGCCTATGTCGCGGCCTTCGACTATGCCGCGCTGCCGTTGGCCCTGATCTGGGGCTTTGCGATCTTCGGCGAGTGGCCCGACCTTGTCGCCTGGGCGGGCATTGCGCTGATCCTCGTCTCGGGGCTGTTGCTGATCTGGCGCGAGGCCCTCGCGCGCCGCGCGCCGCCCTCGCCGCTCCGGCGGTAGGCCCTTCCGCCGCCGCCGGCCGGCGGGCTAGAACGGCGGCAGCGCCACCTGCGAACGGAGGGCCGGACACGATGACCCCCACGATCATTCCCTTCGCCGAAGGCGAGGCGCGGCTCGACTGGATCGGGCTGACCGAGGCTCTGGCCGAAGGGCACAGGCTGCCGCTTTCGGGGATCGGCGACCTGTTCCTCTACCGTGGTCCCGACACGCTGCTGTCGCGCGCGGCGATCGTCGATGGCCTTGGCGCGCTGGTGAAGACGGCGACGGTCTTTCCCGGCAACCGGCGCCTCGGCAAGCCGGCCGTGAACGGCGCGGTCAGCCTGTTTTCGGACGCGACGGGCGAGCTCGAGGCGCTGATCGACTTCCACCTCGTGACCAAGTGGAAGACGGCCGGCGACAGCCTGCTGGCTGCCCGTCACCTCGCCCGTCCCGACAGCGAACGGGTGCTGATCGTCGGTGCGGGCACCGTGGGCCGGTCGCTGCGCGAAGCGTACGGCGCGGCCTTCCCGGCGGCGCGCTTCACGGTCTGGAACCGCTCGGCCGACGGGGCCGCGGCCCTGGCCGCCGCCTATCCTGGCACCATGGTCGCGTCCGACCTCGAAGCCGCGGTACGGCAGGCCGACATCGTCACCTGCGCCACCATGTCGACCGACCCGCTGATCCGGGGCGACTGGCTCAGGCCGGGCCAGCATGTCGACCTGATCGGCGCCTACCGCAAGGACATGCGCGAGGCCGACGATGCAGCGCTTCGGCGGGGACGCCTCTTTGTGGACGCCCGCGCCACGACCATCGGCCATATCGGCGAGCTGATGGACCCCATCGCCCGCGGGGTCATCTCGGCCGCCGACGTGGTGGCCGATTTCGGCGACCTCGCCTCGGGCGCCTTCGCCCGGGGGTCGGACGACGAGATCACGCTGTTCAAGAACGGCGGCGGCGCGCATCTGGACCTGATGACGGCGCGCTACATCCTGTCGAAATGGCGCTGACCGCCGGGCTTCTCCTGCTGGCGGCGGTCGCCGCTGTGCCGTTTGCGGCCGAAGCGCTGCGCCCCCCGTCGTACCGCCGGCGGGCCGAGGCGCCGGGGCGCCTTGCGAACCTGCCCTCGGGCTGGACCCACTTCCGCTGGTGGGGCCCGTCGGACGGACGGGTCGCGGTGCTGATCCACGGGCTGACCACGCCCTCCTTCGTCTGGGAGGGGCTCGCGCCTCTGCTGGCGGCCCGCGGCTGGCGCTGCCTGGCCTACGACCTTTACGGACGCGGCCATTCTCAGGCCGTGCCCGGCCGGCAGGACGCCGATTTCTTCCTGGGGCAGCTCGACGAGCTTCTGGAGCACGAAGCCCTGGGCGGGCCGGTCACGCTGGTCGGCTACTCGATGGGCGGCGCCATCGCCGCCGCCTTCGCGGCCCGCAATCCCGGCCGCGTTGCCCGGCTGGTGCTGGTTGCGCCCGCCGGTCTTGGCCACCGGCTGAGCCTGCTGGAGCGCCTTGTCGAAAGAACGCCGGTCTTCGGCGACTGGCTGATGCTGAGCTTCGGCGGGATGAACCTGCGCCGTGCGCTGGGCCGCCTGATGGGCGCGCGGTCCACGGTGCCCGACATCGCCGCGCGGCAGATCGCCGAGACGAAGGCGCGGGGCTTTCTGCCGGCGGTGCTGTCCTCGCAGCGCAACATCCTGGCCGCGGATCAGTCGGCGCAGCACCGTGCCCTGGCCGCCGCGGGTGTTCCGGTGGCGGCGGTCTGGGGCGGCGCCGATGCGGTGATCCCGCTTTCGGCCAGGGATCGCCTTGCGGTCCTCAACCCCGCGGCGCAACAGACCGTGGTTGCAGACGCGACCCACGGCCTGCCCCACACCCACCCCGAGGCGGTCGCGGCGCTCTTGTGACCGCTCAGGCCGCGACGGCGCGGGGCTCCAGCGGGCGCTCCTGCACCGGCAGGTGAACCAACGCCGAGAACGCCCCGACGCCGACCCCGATCCACCAGACCAGCGTGTAGTCGCCGTAGATGTCGTAGAGCCGCCCGCCCAGCCAGACGCCCAGGAATCCGCCCAGCTGGTGGCTGAAGAAGATGATCCCGTAGAGCGTGCCCATGTAGCGCAGCCCGTAGATGTGCGCGATCAGCCCCGATGTCAGCGGCACAGTGGCCAGCCACAGCGACCCCATCAGGACGGAGAACAGGATGACCGTGCCCGGGGTGACCGGCGTCAGGATGAACCAGGCGGCGACCACGGTGCGGGCCGTGTAGATCGCGGCCAGGAGGTACTTCTTGGTGTAGCGCTTGCCGAGCCAACCGGCCGTCAGCGTGCCCACGATGTTCGCAAGCCCGATGAGCGAGATCGCCACCGCGCCCAGCGCGGACGTCGTGGTAATCCCCACCGCGTGCAGCGCCCCGCCCGGGTCGATCGGGCCGCAAAGCTCGGTCACGAAGGCCGGGAAATGCGCGGTGATGAAGGCCAGCTGGTACCCGCAGGAGAAGAAGCCGAGGAAGATCAGCGTGAACGACGGGTCACGGACCGCCCGGGTCAGGGCCTGGCCAAGGCTCTGTTCCAGCTCGGCCCGGCTTGCGCGCTCGGGCGCCCGCATCAGGGGCAGGACGGCCAGCGAAGCGACGATGATTCCGGCGAAGATCACGAAGACCGACTGCCAGCTCATCGATGACAGCAGCCATTCGGCGAAGGGGGCGCCCACGACCTGCCCGGCCGAGCCGGCGGCCGTGGCGATCCCGAGAGCCATTGACCGGTTTTCGTCCGACGCCGCCCGGCCGACCACGGCCAGCACGACGCCGAAGCCCATGCCGGCGATGCCGAATCCGATCAGGACGTTGAGAAGCTGGTGCCCGAGCGGCGTGACCGACAACGCCGACAGTACCAGACCCGCCACGTAGAAGCCCGCGCCGGCGACGATGGCGCGGCGGTCTCCGAACCGTTCGGCCAGCGCCCCGAACAGCGGCTGCCCGATCCCCCAGGCGAGGTTCTGGATCGCGATCGCAAGGCTGAACTCGGCCCGCGGCCAGCCGAACTCTTCGGCGATCGGAATCTGGAAGACGCCGAAACTTGCCCGGACGGCGAAGGACATCAGGATCACGATGCAGCCGCCGATCAGGACGGGCGTGACGAGAGGGGCCTTGGCCATCGGGCGCTCCGGAGTGTGCTGCGATCCTTTCGCCATGCGAGAGGGAAGGTCAAACGGGATTTCGTGATGGAAGGGATCAGCGGGAACGCGGCGCACCCCGTCCGGACAGGACACCGCTGCCTCCCTCCCGCCCGGCCTTGCCGCGGGCCTGTCGCCCCGCTACCCATCGGCCATGCCTGTCCTCGACCTCTATCGCGCGCGTCTGGCCGAAGGGCACCTGCGCCCTGATCCGGCGCAGGAGGCCGTGTTGCCCGAGTTGCAGCGGATCGCCGACTGGCTGGCCGAACACCGCGAACAGCGCGGGCTCGGGCGGTTCTTCCGCAAGGCGCCGGAAGCGACGAGGGGGCTCTACCTCTGGGGCGGCGTCGGGCGCGGAAAGTCGATGCTGATGGACCTGCTGGTGCTGGCGGCGCCGACGCCCGCAAAACGGCGCGTCCACTTCCACGCCTTCATGCAGGAAATCCACGCCGCGATGCACGCTGCCCGCCAGCGCGGGGTCGAGGACGCCATCGCGCCGGTGGCGCAGGCCGTCGCCGACGAGGTGCGGCTTCTGGCCTTCGACGAGATGCAGATCACCGACATCACCGATGCGATGATCGTCGGGCGGCT
>JALORM010000175.1 GCA_025458985.1 Paracoccaceae bacterium
ACCCGGCCTATGCCGGGGCGGAGGAGTGCCCCGATGACCGACCCCGTCGCCCTGACCGCCGAGCTGATCCGCTGCCCCTCTGTCACGCCGCTGGAGGGCAGCGCGCTGGGGGTGGTGGAACGCGTGCTGTCCGGGGCCGGGTTCGACTGCCGTCGGGTGGACCGGGGCGGGGTGGCGAACCTCTTCGCGCGCTGGGGGGCGAAGGGCCACCCGAGGAGCTTCGGCTTCAACGGCCACACCGATGTCGTGCCGGTGGGCGACGCCGCCGCCTGGACCCGCGACCCGTTCGGCGGCGAGATCGCGGGCGGCGAGATCTGGGGCCGCGGCGCGGCCGACATGAAGTCGGGCGTCGCGGCCTTCGTGGCCGCCGCGGTCGACTTCGTCCGCGAGACCCCGCCCGAGGGCGCCGTGATCCTGACCATCACCGGCGACGAGGAAGGCGAGGCCACGGACGGTACCGTGGCGCTGCTGGACTGGATGGTGGCCGAGGGCGAGCGGATGGATGTGTGCATCGTGGGCGAGCCGACCTGCCCCGAGGTCATGGGCGACACGATGAAGATCGGGCGGCGCGGATCGCTCAGCGCCTGGCTGACGGCAACCGGCGTGCAGGGGCATTCGGCCTATCCGCACCGCGCGAAGAACCCGGTCCATGCGATGGCCGATCTGGTTCACCGCCTGGCCGGGGCGACGCTGGACGAGGGCACCGCGCATTTCGATGCCTCGACGCTGGCGGTCGTCGGCTTCGACGTGGGCAACCCCGCCACCAACGTGATCCCGGCCGAAGCCCGCGCCACGCTCAACATCCGGTTCAACGACCGGCACTCCGGCGCCTCGCTGACCGACTGGCTGCGCGGGCAGGCGGAGGCCGTCGCCACCGCGACGGGCGTCGGCATCGAGGTGGCGGTCAAGGTCTCGGGCGAGGCATTCCTTACCCCGCCCGGGCCGCTGTCGGACCTGGTCGCGCGGGCGGTCGAGGCGGAAACCGGCGTCCGGCCGGCGCTGTCGACCTCGGGCGGGACGTCGGACGCCCGCTTCGTGCGCGCGCATTGCCCGGTCGTGGAGTTCGGGCTGGTGGGGCCGACGATGCACAAGGTCGACGAGCGGGTGAAGGTCGACCACATCCGGCAGCTGAAGGCGATCTACGGCCGGATGCTTGCCGACTACTTCGGCTGATCCTGCGCCACGTCCTTGTGCACGATGACATCGGCCTGGGGGTAGGCCTCGAGGATCGCCCGCCGCAGGCTGGCGCCGATGGCATGGGCCTCGCGCAGGGTCTGCTCTCCGTCGAGTTCGATATGGATGTTGACGAAGACGGTCGACCCCGCCGTGCGGGTCTTGAGGTCGTGGAACCCCTTCACGCCGGGCCAGCCGCGTGCGATCGCCGCGATGCCCTCGACCACCTGCGGGTCGGCCCGGCGGTCCATCAGGGCGTCCCAGGCGCCGCGGAAGATCGCGACGGCGCCGACCGCCAGCATCAGCGCCGCGCCCAGCGCCACCACGCTGTCGACCTGGTATATGCCATAGCGGGACGAGACCCAGAGCGACAGGATCGCACCGATGTTGGGCAGGAGGTCGCCGAGGTAGTGCAGCGAGTCCGCGCGCACCACGCGGCTGCCTGTCCGGGCCGCGACGCGGCGCTGCCAGACCACCAGCCCCGCCGTGAGCAGGATCGACAGGCCCATCACCGCCATGCCGCGCCCCTCGGCGGCCAGCGGGCTGTCCCCGGGCGACAGCAGCCGCGCCACCGCCGCCCAGGCGATGACACCAGCCGAGGCCAGGACGAAGAGCGACTGTCCGAGTGCTGCCAGATCCTCGGCCGAAGTATGGCCGAAGGCGTGGTCTTCGTCCGCCGGCCGGGCGGCGTAGACAAGCGCGGCAAGCCCGCCGAGCGATACCATGAGGTCCATCGCCGAATCGGCCAGCGAGGCGGCAATGGCCAGCGATCCGGTCTCGCCCAGCGCCCAGAGCTTCAGCGCCACCAGCGTCAGGGCCACCACGACCGAGGCCGTGCCTGCCGAAAGGTTGAGCGAGGTGTTGTGGCTGACCATGACCCGGGATTCCCTTCCCGCAGGCTAGCCGCTTCGCGCGTCCGCCGGAAGGCGGCCCGGCTACTGCCCGGCCGACCCCGCGCCCCAGAGCGCCGAGGTCTCGGCCCAGCCGCGCAGCCCGTCGGCCGAGATCCGGCACCAGCCGGGCACGCAGTCGCCAAGCCGTGCGATCACGCCGGCCTCGGCATAGGCATTGACCTGGGCGGCGGCATCCGGGCTGGACCTGAGCGGGGTCATGTCGACCTCGACCAGCACGGTCCGCACACCCGACAGCAACGTGTAGTGGACCCAGCCCCCTGCCCCGTCCCGGTCGGCGACGCGGCGCCAGTTGGAGTATTCGCCGATCACCCGAAGCGGCATGTCGCGCTTGCGGAACACCCAGTCGATGCGGTGGTCGGTGCCCGGGCCGCGGCGGGCATTGGCCTCGTCGGCCTTCAGCGAGACGTAGCGCGGCAGCGGCAGGTTGGTGACCGGCCCGCGTTCCTCGGCGGCCGATGCGGTCGCGAGGCAAAGAAGCGCCACGGCGAGAATCGCGCGAATCATATCATGTCCCGTCGGGTGCCTGTTCCCGCAATTTTGTTGCTCGGTCTGTCGCGCGGGTTCTTGTGCCCGCCCCTGGTATGGGCCACTTTGCCACCCGAAACGGTGCCCGCAAAGAGGGGGAGCGGCGGAACATGCCCGGAGCGCGCCTGAGTGTTGTCGTCACGCGACGGTTGCCCGAAGCGGTCGAGACCCGCATGACGGAGCTCTTCGATGTCGAGCTCAGGTCCGACGACAGGCCGATGTCGAAGGAAGACCTCGTTGCCGCCATGGGCCGTGCCGACGTGCTGGTGCCGACGATCACCGACCAGATCGACGCCGCGATGCTGGCCCGTGCCGGCGACAAGCTGAAGCTGATCGCCAGCTTCGGCGCCGGTATCGATCACATCGACGTCGCCACCGCCCGGCAGCGCGGCATCCTGGTGTCGAACACGCCCGGCGTCGTCACCGACGACACCGCCGACATGGCGATGGCGCTGATCCTGGCCGTGATCCGCCGCATCCCCGAAGGTCTGCGCGCGATGCAGGAAGGCAGCTGGACCGGCTGGGCGCCGACCGCCTTCCTCGGCGGACGGGTGGGCGGGCGGCGGCTCGGCATCCTCGGGATGGGACGGATCGGGCAGGCAGTCGCAAGACGCGCACGCGCCTTCGGGATGCAGGTCCACTACCACAACCGCAAGCGTCTGCGCCCCGAGGTCGAGGCCGAGCACGAGGCGACATGGTGGGAGAGCCTCGACCAGATGGTCAGCCGGATCGACGTCCTGTCGATCAACTGCCCGCACACGCCCTCGACGTTCCACCTGCTGAACGCCCGGCGGCTGAAGCTGATGAAGCCCTCGGCGGTGATCGTGAACACCTCGCGCGGCGAGGTCATCGACGAGAACGCGCTGACGCGCATGCTGCGCGCGGGCGAGATCGCGGGCGCGGGCCTCGACGTGTTCGAACGGGGCCACGAGATCAACCCGCGCCTGCGCGAGCTCGACAACGTGGTGCTTCTGCCGCACATGGGCTCGGCCACGGTGGAGGGTCGGATCGAGATGGGCGAGAAGGTCATCATCAACATCAAGACCTTCGCCGACGGGCACCGGCCGCCCGACCTTGTGGTGCCGTCGATGCTGTGACCCCGGCGGGCCGGCCGGCTATCCCGCGGCGCGCGTGCGGCCGCCGGCGCCCATGACGCCGGCGAAGAGCGCCAGAAGCTGGTCGGCCTGCTCTTCCACCGTCCGTACCGGCAGGGGCGGCAGAGTGCGCGGCGCGCCCGAGGCGATCTCGCCCGCCGTTGCCGCGATGGCCTCTGCCAGCGCCCGGGCGGCCTCGGGCTCCGCCAGGTCGTAGGGATAGGCGCGCACGGCCGGGGTCGGCGGGTGTTCGGCCTGCCCGCCCGGGCCGGTGCGGATCACCCTAAGGCCGCGGGCCAGCGCCTCGCGCACCGTCAGCCCGAAAGTCTCGCGCCAACGGCTGGGGAAGATCAGCGCGTCGATCCCGCCGTAGAAGTCATCCGCCCCGGCAGGCGCGAAGCGCGGAACGGCCTGCCAGAGGCCGGGCAGGCCGTCGAAGGCGCCGGGGGTCCACCACGGCGCAAGCACGCCCCCGTCGACCGCGCGGAAGACGAGGTCGTCGCGCCCGAGACGCTGCACCGCCTGGCGCAGGACTGGCCAGCCCTTTGCGGTCGAGGGGCCGCCCAAGTAGCCGAAGACAGACGGACCGGAGCGCCCCGCGCGGGAGGCGGCGAATTCCGGGCCGGGGGGCAGGATGCCGTTTTCCCAGACCGTCGTCGGGCCGCAGCCGCTTGCCTCGCAGAAGGCGGCGGCCGAGGGGCCCGGCGCGGTGCGCAGGTCGGCCTGCCGCGCGATCGCGGTGAGCCGCGCAAGGCGTGCCGGCGCGGCGGGACCTGCACAGGCGGCACAGTCGGCGCCGCGGGCGGCGGGCAGCGTGCAGGGCCGGTGGTCGGACCTGACCAGGAACTGCCGCGCGCAGGCCCACCAGTGATCGTGGACCGACAGCACCACGGGAATCCCCAGCGCCTTCAGCCCCGGCAGGAGCCCCGCGCCCAGGTCCTGCAGGCAGTGCAGGTGCGCGACATCGGGCGCGAGCCGCCGCGCAAGCGGCAGCAAAGCGGCGGTGACGGCCGGGTTGTCGTCGGCCAGCGCCGCCGGGCGGCCGGGCGGCAGCGCCACGAGGTAGACATCGACGCCGGGCATCGGCGTGGTGCGCACCACGCTGTAGGCATCCGCCCGGTTGCCGGGCCGGGTGGCAAAGACGCTGACACGGTGGCCGCGGCGGACCAGCGCCTCGGCCATCCATTCGGCCACCAGCGTGGCCCCGCCATAGCTGTAGGGGCGGAAGTGGACGTTGGCGATCA
>JALORM010000176.1 GCA_025458985.1 Paracoccaceae bacterium
CCAGGCCCCGGTGACGCCGGTCATCTGCGGCACGTCGCCCATCGCGAAGGCAATGTCGCCCCCGGGCTCCGAGCGGTTGCGGAACAGCCGGGCCGGGTCTTCGCCGCCCGCGACGAACAGGTCGGGCAGCGCGTCGCCGTCGCAGTCCAGGACCGCGACCCCGCCGCCCACGAAATGCTCCCACCCGCCGGCGTAGACATGGGCGACCGGCAGGGCCCCGGAACGGTCCTCGAAGCGCGGCCCCGCCACGGCAGGAGCCGCCGCAAGGATCACGGCTGCAACTGCTGCCGCCCTCATCCCGCCACCTCGCGCGCGGGGCCTAGCCGCGCCTCGGTCACCGCCGAAAGCGCCAGCGCCGCTGCCCCATGCGCCCAGAGCAGGTCACCCCAAGCGTGAACCTCGATCCGCGGCGGCGGGCGGTTGGCCTGAAGCATAAGGCTTTCCATCTCGGCCAGCGTGTCGGCGGCATAGAGGTAGTCGTAGCGCATCCGCTCGCCTGACAGGATGATGAGGCCGGGGTCGAACAGGTTGACCACGTTCGCCAGCCCCACCGCAAGGTAGCGCCCGGCCCGCCGGAAGATCGACCGCGCCGCCTTGTTGCCGGCCTTTGCGTGGTCGAAGAGGCTTTCCAGCTGGACGCTGACCGACTGCCCCTCGCGATGCATCATGTTGAGCGCTGTGGCGGCCTCGCGGGCCAGCGCATAGTCGGCGACGTAGGCCTCGAGGCAGCCGCGCTGGCCGCATCGGCAGAGCGCCCCGTCAAGCTGCACCTTCGTGTGGCCGAGTTCCGTGCCGAGGCCTCGCGCCCCGCGATAGACCCGGTGGTTGACCACAAGCCCCATGCCGACCCCGTGTTCGATGGTGACCACGGCGAAATCCGCAAGCTCGCGTCCCGCGCCGAACCAGAGTTCGGCCAGAGCGACGAGGTTGGCGTCGTTGTCGACATGCACGGGCAGGCCGAGCCGCGCGGTGGCGGCCGCCGCGAGGTCGGCGTCGCGTTCGCGCAGGACCGACGACCAATGCACCCGCCCGGCCGCGGCGTCGATGAAGCCGGGCACGCCCAGCCCCACGGCCGACAGTGCCCGCCGGTCGACCCCGGCCTTGGCGGCGACCTGGGCAAGCAGGCGGTCGGCGGCTTCGACGAGATCGTCCAGGCTGTGCTCGCCCGGCCGCTGCGGCTGCGCATCGCTGGCGACGAGGCGTCCGGCGAAATCCACGATCACCGCGGTATGCTCGCGGTCGGACAGCTTGATGCCGGCCACCAGATGCGCCTGCGGGCGCACCCCCAGCGCGACCGGCGGACGGCCCCGGCTGCTGTCGCCCTCGCGCGGGGCGGCGACCTCCTCGATCAGGCCCGCCTCGATCAGTTCCGAGGTGATCGCCGTGACCGAGGCGGGACTGACGCCCAGTTCCTTGGCGACCTGCACCCGTGGGAGGGTGCCGGCGGCGCGGATGCGTTCGAACACCTGCTGACGGAGCGGGCGCAGCGAATCGGAGAACGGCTGGATCAGCGGGCCCACGCCCTGCCGTTCCGCCTCTTCCGGCGCGCCCGGGCCGCCATAGGGCACCATTTATTCCACCCCCCGAATAAAAACCGGTCCCAACCGAAGCCGGATCGTCGCTGCACCGCCGGAAAAGCCGCTGCGATGCAGCAAAAATGCCTTTCCGACAGGCGCGCACCACGATGGGCCGACATTTTTATTTTGACAACTGAAATTATCAGCCGCAGATTGCGCCCGTCACGGCGAATCCGCCGGACCGGCCATTCGGCCATTGCCATCGGGAGGTTACATGATGCGCAACGTACTTCTGGCTGCCGTGGTCGCCACGGCGGGCCTTTCGACCGCCAGCTTCGCCCAGACCGTCGGTGTGAGCTGGTCGAACTTCCAGGAAGAGCGCTGGAAGACCGACGAGGCCGCGATCAAGTCGGCGCTGGAAGCCGCGGGTGCGACCTACGTCTCGGCCGACGCGCAGGCCTCGGCCGCCAAGCAGCTCACCGACATCGAGGCGCTGATCGCGCAGGGCGTCGACGCGCTGATCATCCTGGCGATGGACAAGGACGCGATCGGCCCGGCCGTCGACATGGCCGCCGCCGAAGGCATCCCGGTCGTCGGCTACGACCGTCTGATCGAGGACGAGCGCGCCTTCTACCTGACCTTCGACAACAAGGGCGTGGGCCGGATCATCGCCGAGTCGGTGCAGGCCGCGCAGCCCGAGGGCAACTACGCCATCATCAAGGGCGACCCAGGCGACCCGAACGCCGGCTTCCTGCTGGAAGGCATGATGGAGGTGATCGGCGACGAAGTGGCCGCGGGCACCATCAAGATCGTGGGCGAGGCGCATTCCGACGGCTGGAAGCCCGAGAACGCGCAGAAGAACATGGAGCAGATCCTCACCGCCAACAACAACGAGGTGGATGCGGTCCTGTCGCAGAACGACGGCATGGCCGGCGGCGTGATCGCCGCGCTTCAGGCGCAGGGCCTGACCATCCCGGTCGGCGGCCAGGACGGCGACCTCGCCGCGCTGAACCGCGTGGCCCGCGGCTCGCAGACCGTCTCGGTCTGGAAGGACAGCCGCCAGCTTGGCGCGGCGGCCGCCAACATCGCGCTGGCGCTTGCCGGCGGCACCGCGATGGACGCCGTCGAGGGCGCCGAGAAGTGGTCGGGCGGCGAGAAGGGCGTCGAGATGAACGCCATCTTCCTGGCCCCCACCCCGATCACGAAGGACAACCTCGATGTCGTGATCGACGCCGGCCACATCTCGAAGGAACAGGCCTGCGAAGGCGCCATGGACGGCGTCGCCGCCTGCCAGTGACCTGAACGGACCGCCCGGTCGCGCCTCGGCGCGGCCGGGACCCCTGCGGCACCGCACCAGGGTGCCGCCCGCCGCCCGCATCCAAGGGCAGGCCCGGCACACGCCAACGACACGAAGCGCCCCAGGCGCCCGAGGGGAGGCCAGAATCCATGTCCGACGCCACGACCGCTGCGTCCGGCCGCGATCAGCAGGGCGGCGCCGTCGCGCGCTTCTTCCGCGCGACCGAGATCGACACCCGCCTGCTGGGCATGTGCGGCGCCCTTCTTGCAATCTGGCTGGGCTTCCACTTCTACGGCTACTTCGTGAACGGGTTCGGTGCCTTCCTGACACCGCGCAACCTCTGGAACCTGTCGGTCCAGACCTCGTCCATCGGCATCATGGCGACCGGCATGGTGCTGGTCATCGTCACCCGCAACATCGACCTGTCGGTGGGCTCGCTGCTGGGCTTCTGCGCCACCATCATGGGGGTCCTGCAGGTCTACGGCCTGCCGCCGATCCTGGGCCTCGGCCACCCCCTGATCTGGATCATCGCCGTCGTCACCGGCATGGCGACCGGTTGCCTCATCGGCGCCTTCCACGGCTGGCTGATCGGGTACCGCAAGATCCCGGCCTTCATCGTCACGCTGGGCGGGCTTCTGGTCTGGCGCGGTTCGGCGTTCCTCGTGGCACGGGGCGAGACGATCTCGCCCGTCGATTCCACCTTCGCGCTGCTCGGGGGCGGGCCCTATGGCGCGGTCGGCGCGACCGGCAGCTGGATCGTCGGCCTTCTGGGATGCCTCGGCATCCTGTTCCTGATCGTCAACGGCCGCCGCCAGCGGCGCAAGTTCCAGTTTCCGCTGCGCCCGGTATGGGCGGAATGGTTCCTGGCCGCACTGGGCTGCGGGCTGATCCTGGGCGCGGTCCTGCTGGTCAACTCCTACCCCTGGCCGCGCGGGATCGTCGCGCAGTACGCCGAGGCAAATGGGATCGAGGTGCCCGAGGGCGGCCTCTTCATCTCGCACGGCTTTGCGATCCCGGTCCTGATCCTGCTGGCCGTCGCCATCGTGATGACCTTCATCACCACCCGCACCCGGTTCGGCCGCTACGTCTACGCGATGGGCGGCAACCCCGACGCGGCCGAGCTTGCCGGCATCAACACCCGCCTGATGACGGTGAAGATCTTCGCGCTGATGGGCACGCTCGCCGGCCTGTCGGCGGTGGTCGCCTCGGCCCGCCTGAACTCGGCCACGAACGCGCTGGGCACCCTGGACGAGCTTTACGTCATCGCCGCCGCGGTGATCGGGGGCACCTCGCTCGCCGGGGGCATCGGCACGATCTACGGCGCGATCCTCGGCGCGCTGGTCATGCAGTCGCTGCAGACGGGCATGGTGCTGATCGGCTTCGACGCGGCGATCCAGCAGATCGTCGTCGGCACCGTCCTCGTCGTCGCGGTCTACCTCGACATCCTCTATCGCCGCCGGTCCAAGTGAGGGAGGCAAGCATGGTCGACCGTTCCGGAACCCCGCTCGTCGAGCTGCGCGACATCTCGATCGCCTTCGGCGGCATCAAGGCCGTCGACCACGTCACGGTCGACCTCTTTCCCGGCGAGGTGGTCGGGCTTCTCGGCCACAACGGCGCGGGCAAGTCCACGCTGATCAAGTGCCTGTCGGGCGCCTACCAGAAGGATTCGGGCCAGATCCTGATCAACGGCCAGCCGGTCGAGATCAGCAACCCCCGCGACGCGCGCGCCTACAATATCGAGACGATCTACCAGACCCTGGCGCTGGCCGACAACCTGGACGCGGCCGCGAACCTGTTCCTGGGGCGCGAGCTGACGACCGCCTTCGGCACTGTCGACGACGTGCAGATGGAGGCCGAGACGCGCAAGATCATGGCGCGGCTCAACCCGAACTTCCGCAAGTTCAAGGACCCGGTGTCTGCGCTCTCGGGCGGGCAGCGCCAGTCGGTGGCCATCGCGCGCGCCGTCTACTTCAACGCGCGGATCCTCATCATGGACGAACCCACCGCCGCACTCGGCCCGCAAGAGACGCAGATGGTGGCCGAGCTGATCGGCGAGCTGAAGCGCCAGGGCCTCGGCATCTTCCTGATCGACCACGACGTGCACCAGGTGAAGAACCTCTGCGACCGTGGCGGCGTGATGTACCTCGGGTTCGATCTGGGAACCTCGGGGGTCAAGGGCATCCTGATCGACGAGGCGCAGGCGGTGGTCGCCGAGGCTTCGGCGCCGCTGTCGGTGAGCCGCCCGCACGACGGCTGGTCGGAACAGAACCCGGCCGACTGGCTGGCCGCCGCCGAGGCGGTGATGGACGCGCTCGCCGCCAGGCAATCGCTGGGCGCGGTCCGCGGGATCGGACTTTCTGGGCAGATGCACGGCGCGACGCTGCTCGACGCCGCCGACGAGGTGATCCGTCCCTGCATCCTGTGGAACGACACCCGCGCGCACGAAGAGGCGGCCGAG
>JALORM010000177.1 GCA_025458985.1 Paracoccaceae bacterium
GACCTGATGCGCGCCCGCCTGCGCACCGCGCTTTCCGACGCTCCCTGGCGCGGCGCCCTTCTGGTGGGCGCCCTGCTGGCGGCCGGCCTCTTCATCATCGCCGGCGGGAACGGCCTTCTGGCGCGCGTGAGCCACGAACGCGCGACGGTGGCCGAGGTGGTGGAGCAGACCACCGCCTATGGCCCGCGCGTCACCTACGCGGTGGCCTTCCCCGACGGTCACCGGATGATCGCGACCTCGGGCGAACGCGCACCGCAGGAGGCGCCCGGCGACACTGTCTGCCTGACGCTGACGCAGCGCTTCCCCGGCGGGAGCCAGACCGCGGCGCTCGCCCCGGCGGACACCTGCCCCGCCGGCGGCTGAGGCCCGGGCCGAGCCCTGCGCCCGACGCGGGCGCACCGCGTCCCATCCCGTCGGAACACAGCCGCGCTCTGCCCCAAGGCCTTTCGTATGCCCGAACCCACGGGCGGCTGCCCTTCGCCGGGCACCGCGCGCGCCTCTCTAGCGGCCCGGCCCAGGCCCTGACGTCACCCTCCCGGCGGCGGCGCCGCTGCGCCGGACGGATCGCCCCTTGCGCCCGCCGCGCGAAGCGGAAAGGGTGCACCCGCCGCCCGGACCCGGACCCATGCGCCTTCTCGTCTCCTTCGCCGCGCTCTTCCTGTCGGTGATCCTCCTGCAGCTCGGCTCGGGCGGGGTGGTGCCGCTGGACGCGCTGTCGGGCGTGGCGCTGGGGTTCTCCACAGCCGACATCGGATTTCTCGGCTCGGCCCATTTCGCGGGGTTCTTCCTCGGCTGCTGGGGCGCGCCGCGGCTTCTGGGCACGGTCGGCCATTCGCGGGCCTTTGCCGCCTTCTGCGCCGCCGGCACCATCGGGATCCTCGCCCACATGCTGGTCGTCCACCCTCTGGCCTGGGCCGGCCTCAGGATGCTGTCGGGCCTCTGCGTTGCGGGCTGCTACACGGTGGTCGAGGCCTGGCTGCAGGCCAAGGTCACGAACGAGACGCGCGGCCGCGCGATGGGCACCTACCGGGTGGTCGACATCCTGGGCTCGCTCGGGGCGCAGCTCTTCATCGGCATCCTCGAACCCGCCTCCTATGCCGCCTACAACCTGCTTGCGCTGCTGTGCTGTGCCGCACTCCTGCCGCTGACCCTGACCCGGGTCGAGCAGCCCGAGACGCCCGAGGCCCCGCGCCTGCGCCCGCGGCTGGCGTGGGACCGCTCGCCGCTTGGCGCGGCGGGGGTCGTCGTGTCGGGCATCACCGGTGCCTCGTTCCGCATGGTGGGGCCGCTCTACGGGCTGGCCGTGGGGCTCAGCGCCGACCAGATCGCCCTGTTCCTCGCGGCCTACGTCATCGGCGGGGGGCTTGCGCAGTACCCGATGGGCTGGCTCGCAGACCGCTTCGACCGGCGATCCGTCCTGATCGGCCTCTCGGTCGCCTCGGTCGCCTCCTGCGGCCTGACGATCCTGCTGTCGGAGGCGGGAACGCTGGCCGTGTTCCTGGCCGCCGGCTTCTTCGGCTTCACGACGATCCCGATCTACTCGGTCTCCTCTGCCCATGCCCACGACTTCGCCGAGGCGCACGAGCGGGTGGAGCTTTCGGCCGCCCACATGTTCCTCTACGCGATCGGCGCGACCGCCTCGCCACTTGTCGCCTCGTGGCTGATCGCGGCCTATGGCCCGCCGGCCATGTTCGCGCTGATCGCGGCGGCGCATGTCGGTCTTCTGGTCTTCGGCGTTGCCCGCGCCCGCGCCCGGCCGGTGCCCGGCATCCGGACCGCCTACCAGTACATCCCCCGCACCACATTCCTGATCGGGCGCCTCCTCGGGCGGGGCAACGACAGGCGCGAGCGGTAGTCCCGGCGGGGGAACCGGCGCAGGAACGGGCCCGCCGCGCGGGCTGCTCTCATCGCCGCGCCGGACGGCGGTTGCCCGCGCTCTGCCCTCTGGCCCTTCCGCCGCGCGGGCGCTACACCTCGCCCCGCGAACGGCGGGACGGGAACAGATGGCGCGCATCCTCATCACCTCGGCGATCCCCTACATCAACGGGATCAAGCACCTGGGCAACCTCGTGGGCTCGCAGCTCCCCGCAGACCTCTTCGCGCGCTACTTCCGCGCCCGCGGCCACGAGGTGCTGTTCCTCTGCGCGACCGACGAACACGGCACCCCGGCGGAACTCGCCGCCGCCAAGGCCGGCAAGCCGGTCGAGGTCTACTGCGCCGAGATGTGGGCGGTTCAGAAGGAGCTCTCGGACGGCTTCCGCCTGTCCTTCGACCACTTCGGCCGCTCGTCGAGCCCCCAGAACCACCGCCTGACCCAGCACTTCGCGGGCAGGCTGGCGGAGAACGGCCTGATCGCCGAAGTTGCCGAAAAGCAGGTCTTCTCGGTCGCCGACAACCGCTTCCTGCCCGACCGCTACATCGAGGGCACCTGCCCCAATTGCGGCTACGACCGCGCCCGCGGCGACCAGTGCGAGAACTGTACCAAGCAGCTCGACCCGACCGACCTCATCAACCCGCGCTCGGCCATCTCGGGCTCGACCGACCTCGAGGTGCGCGAGACCAAGCATCTCTACCTGCGCCAGTCGGCGCTCAGGGACCGTCTGGAAGCCTGGATCGACAGCAAGACCGACTGGCCCATCCTGACCACCTCGATCGCGAAGAAATGGCTCAACGACGGCGACGGCCTGCAGGACCGCGGCATCACCCGCGACCTCCACTGGGGGATCCCGGTCCGGAAGGGCGACGCGCCCTGGCCGGGGATGGAGGGCAAGGTCTTCTACGTCTGGTTCGACGCGCCCATCGAATACATCGCCTGCGCGGCCGAATGGGTCGATGCCGGCAAGGGGACCGACTGGGAACGCTGGTGGCGCACCGACAAGGGCGCGGACGACGTCCGCTACATCCAGTTCATGGGCAAGGACAACGTCCCCTTCCATACGCTGAGCTTCCCCGCGACGATCATCGGCTCGGGCGAGCCCTGGAAGCTCGTCGACTACATCAAGTCGTTCAACTACCTGAACTATGACGGCGGCCAGTTCTCGACCAGCCAGGGCCGCGGCGTGTTCATGGACCAGGCGCTGTCGATCCTGCCCGCCGACTACTGGCGCTGGTGGCTTCTCAGCCACGCGCCCGAGAATTCCGACAGCGAATTCACGTGGGAGAACTTCCAGGCCTCGGTGAACAAGGACCTGGCCGACGTGCTCGGCAACTTCGTCAGCCGCGTGACCAAGTTCTGCCGGTCGAAATACGGCGAGGAAGTGCCGGCGGGCGGCCGGACGGGCGACCGCGCGTGCGCGCCTACGAGGGCCACATGGAAGCGATGGAGGTCCGCAAGGCCGCGACCGAGCTTCGCGCCATCTGGGTCGCGGGGAACGAATACCTCCAGTCGGCCGCGCCCTGGGCGGTCTTCAAGGAAGACCCCGACCGCGCCGCGGCGATGACCCGGCTGGGGCTGAACCTCGTGCGCCTCTACGCGGTGCTGTCGGAACCGTTCATTCCCGACGCCGCGGCGGCAATGCTGTCGGCGATGGGGACGACCGACCGCACCTGGCCCGGCCCCATCGCCGAGGCCTTGACCGCGCTGCCCCCGGGCCACGCCTTCACGACGCCTGACGTCCTCTTCAAGAAGATCGCCGACGAGGAACGCGAGGACTGGTCGAAGCGGTTTGCCGGCGTGCGCACCTGACGCCGCCGGGTCCGGTCGCCCGCCGTTCCCCGGAACCGGCCGCGGGCGTCGGCTAGACCCGCATGTACATGCGTGGCCACCCATGCGCTGGCAGCGGCGGCTGCGGGCAGCGCGCACTGCAAACCGCCCCACCCGGTCCCGCGGCACCGCTGCCTCCGGGCGCGCGCGACCGGCCGTCGATACCTTGGTCGCCGCGTGCCTTGCTTCGACCTCGTGTGGGCGGGTAGCGGCCGGGTCCGGCGGGCGCACGAGGCCGGCCCCGGACACTCCGGATGGACGGGCCTTTCCCGGGCGGCGCACCGCACCGGCGTCCCACGCTGCGCAGCGCCACCCTTGACGCCGCGCCGCCCCTGTCCCACCGTCGCCGCCAGATGTTCCCGATCCGCGACCACAACCCCTCGGGCCGCACGCCCTACGTGACCTACGCGCTGATCGTGGCGAACGTGGTCATCTTTGCACTTATGCTGCCGCTCTACGGCGATCCGCGCGCGCTCGACGCGGCGTTCCGCACCTGGGGGCTCGTTCCCGCGACGGGCGAGCCGCTGGCCTATCTGACCTCGATGTTCCTGCACGCGGGCTTCCTGCACCTCGGCGGCAACATGCTCTTCCTCTGGGTCTTCGGCGACAACATGGAGGACGAGATGGGCCACCTGCCCTTCCTCGGCTTCTACCTCGCCTCGGGCGTCGCCTCGGCCTGGGCGCAGGCGGCGGCCGAACCCGCGTCGCTGGTGCCGATGGTCGGGGCCTCGGGCGCCATCGCCGGCGTGATGGGGGGCTATCTTCTCCTGTTCCCGAAGGCGCGGGTCGATGTGCTGTTCCTCATCGTGATCCTGATCCGGGTGATCCCGATCCCGGCCTGGATCGTCCTCGGCGCCTGGTTCGCGTTGCAGCTCGTCTGGGGCGCCTCGACGCCGACCGACGGGGGCGGCGTCGCCTATTGGGCACATGCCGGCGGCTTCGCGGCAGGCCTCGCGATGACGGTGCCGCTGTGGCTGAGGCTTGGCGGGCCCGCGTTCTGGAGCCGCACCGCAGGCCGGCCGCCCCACCCCGAGGCGCAGTACCGCCTGCAGCGCAGCTCGATCCCTCGGGTGCCGCGCCGATGAGCGCGCCGCTGCGGGCCACCTGCCACTGCGGCGCGGTGGAACTGGAGGTGCGGCTCGCCGAGGGCGGCCTTGCCACCGCGCGGCGCTGCGACTGCTCGTTCTGCCGGCGCCGCGGCTCGGTTGCGGTCAGCGCGCCGCAGGAGGGGCTGCGGGTCGTGAAGGGGGCCGGGAACCTGACGCTCTACCAGTGGGGCACCCGCACCGCGCAGCACTGGTTCTGCCGGACCTGCGGCATCTACACCCATCACCGGCGGCGGTCGAACCCGCAGGAATACGGCGTCAACGCCGCCTGCCTCGACGGGGTGAACCCCCGCGACCTCGACCCCGTGCCCTGGACCGACGGCGTCAACCACTCCTCGGATCGCTGAGCGGCGCGCGCGATCCTTCTGGCGAAGGATCGGGCACCACGGCCCGGACGGCGCGCCCGGGTTTTCGCCAGAAAACCCGCTGGCCCCGGTCAGGGCGCGCGCAGCGTCCCCGCCAGCATCGGGAACAGCGCCTCGTTGGCGCAGAGGATGCTGCCCGAGTCGAACACCGTGTCGCCCTCGCGCACGGCCTCGACAAGGCCCCCGGCCTCGCGCACGATCAGAAGGCCCGCGGCCACGTCCCAGGGCTGCAGCTCGCGTTCCCAGTAGCCGTCGAAGCGGCCGGCCGCCACATAGGCCAGGTCGAGCGAGGCCGCGCCCCAGCGCCTGAGGCCCGCCGTCACCGGCATCAGGCGCGACAGGTCACGCATCATCGCGGGCAGGGTCTTCTTGGCACCGAACGGCACGCCGGTCGCGAACACCGCCTCCTCCAGCCGCCGCCGCCCCGACACCCGGAGCCGCCGGCTGTCGTTCAGCCAGGCGCCCTGCCCCTTCTCGGCGTAGAACATCTCGTCCTTGGCCGGGTCGAAGACCACGCCGGCCACGACCTCGCCCTTGTGCTCCAGCGCGACCGAAACCGCCCAGTGCGGCATGCCGTGCAGGAAGTTCGTGGTCCCGTCCAGCGGATCGACGATCCAGCGCCGCGTCGGATCCTCGCCCTTCTCCTCGCCGGTCTCTTCGCCGAGCCAGCCGTAGGTCGGCCGCGCGCCGCGCAGTTCGTCCTTCAGGATCTTCTCGGCCGACAGGTCGGCCTTCGACACGAAGTCGCCGGGGCCCTTGGCCGAGACCTGCAGGTTCTCGACCTCGCGGAAGTCCTTGACGAGGCTGCGCCCCGCCTTGCGGGCGGCCTTGATCATGATGTTGAGGTTGGCGCTGCCTTGCATCGTCCGGTCTCCGGTGGGCCGGGGCGCCTCATACGCGGGCCGGGCGCGGAAGGAAAGGGCGCACCGCGCGGGCGCAGCCGCTCAGCCGCCCGCCCACTCCCCCCGCCACTGGCCCCGCCGCTGCAGCACCGCCTTCAGAAGGCTCGGGCGGTCGGTCATGATCCCGTCGACACCAAGGCCGAGCAGCCGCTCCATCCAGGCTTCCTCGTCCACCGTCCAGACATGGACCTGCACGCCCCGCGCATGGGCGGCGCGGACAAAGCGGCGGGTGACGACCGGGATGCCGCGGAACCTCATCGGCACCTGCACGCAGGGAAAGTCGGGGCGCGGCACCGGCAGGCCCCAGCCTGCCGCCCAGACCCGCGCGACGCCGGCATGGGCGGGCGACCAGGCCAACCCCTCGCCCAGCGCCGCGCGCAGCCGCGCGGTGCGCGCCGGCGCGAAGGCGCCCACGCAGACCCGGCCCAGTGCCCCGGCCGCCCGGATCGCGCGGGCCATCGGCTCGACCGCCGCGTCGGACTTCGCCTCGAGGTTCAGAAACAGCCCCGGGAACGCCTCCAGCACCGCGTCGAGCCGCGGGATCTCTCCCCCTCCGGCAAGACGAACGGCCGACAGCTCGGCCCAGGTCATCGCGCCGATCCGCCCCGGCCGCCCCGCCATCCGGTCGAGCGTGTCGTCGTGGAACACCACCGCCACCCCGTCGGCGGTGGCCTGCACGTCGGTCTCGACATGGGAATAGCCCAGCGCCACGGCATGGCCGAAGGCGGCAAGCGTGTTCTCCTCGACCTCCAGCGACCCGCCGCGATGGGCGAAGGCGATCGGGCGCGGATGGTCCAGGAACGGGTGCGCGCTCATGCCGGCGCGGCCTCGCGGCGGTCCTTCGGCTGCCCCTCGCGCTGCAGCCTCACCGGGATCGTCCGGCCCAGGCGCAGCACCTCGGCCATGAAGGGCTTGGTCGCATCCTCCGCCCGCACCGCCGCGTAAAGCCGGCGCGTCAGCCCGGCCGCGGTCAGCGGCCGCGTCACGTAGTCGGACGAGAACCGCACCTCGCGCACGACCCAGTCGGGCAGGACCGCCACGCCCCGGTTCGAGGCGACGAGAAGCAGGATCACCGCCGTCAGCTCCACCTGCCGCACCGCGCGCGGCTCGACCTTGGCGGGGATCAGCAGCTGGCTGAACACGTCCAGCCGCTGGCGCTCTACCGGGTAGGTGATCAGCGTCTCGTCGCGGAAATCCTCGGCCTCGACGAAGGTCCTTGCCGCCAGCGGATGCTGGGCCGAGGCGACGAAGACCGGCGCGTAGTCGAAGAGCGGGACGAAGGCGACCCCGGGCAGATCCTCGGGGTCGGACGAGACGACAAGGTCCACCTCTTCCCGCAAGAGCGCCGGCAGCGCGCCGAAGGCCAGACCCGGGCGGATGTCGACGTCGACATCGGGCCACTTGCGGCGGAACTGCTCCAGCACCGGAAACAGCCATTCGAAGCAGGCGTGGCACTCGATCGCGATGTGCAGCCGCCCGGTCTTGCCCGACCGCAACGCGCGGAAGTCGTCTTCCAGCGCCTCGACCTCGGGCAGCACACGCTCGGCCAGCTTCAGAAGCCGCATCCCGGCGGAAGACAGCTTCAAGGGCTTCGAACGCCGCACGAAGAGCTCCACCCCCACCTGCTCTTCCAGCCCCTTGACCTGGTGGCTCAGCGCCGACTGGGTGATGTTGAGGATGTCGGCTGCCCGGGCGAGGCCCCCCGCCTCATGGATCGCCTTGATGGTGCGCAGGTGCCGGAATTCGAGGTGCATCTTGCGGTCTGCCTCATGATCGAGATGAGAACTATGAATTTGTCTCACATCGCTGCGCCGCCTACAACGGGGGAACAGAAGCCGGAGTCCGCCATGCCCACGCCCGCCGTCTCGTTCGAGTTCTTCCCGCCGCAGTCGCTCGACGCGTCGTTCCGGCTGTGGGAGACGGTGCAGGTCCTGGCGCCGCTTGCGCCGTCGTTCGTGTCGGTGACCTACGGCGCGGGCGGGACCACGCGCAAGCTGACGCACGAGGCGGTGGCCGCCATCGG